>JARRPS010000196.1:0-6448 GCA_037382625.1 Gemmatimonadota bacterium
CTGACGCCCGGGATCTCCCCCCGCAGCGCCTGCTCACGGAAGCAGATCCGGCACAGGCCGAACTTCCGGATGTAGGCGCGCGCGCGGCCGCAGCGCTGGCAGCGGTGCACCCGCCGCGCACTGTACTTCGGCTTCCGGTTCGCCTTCTCGATCAGGGACTTCTTCGCCATCTACCTCTCCTCGGGCACCCGGTATCCCGGCGCGCTGTTCAGACGACTACCGGCGTCTCGCCGCGGAACGGAAAGCCCATCTCCCGCAGCAGCACCAGCGCCTCGTCGTCCCGGTCCGTCGTCGTCACGAACGTGATGTCCATTCCGTGAACGCGGACGATGTCGTCGTAGTCGATCTCCGGGAAGATCATCTGCTCCCGGATTCCCACGGTGTAGTTGCCACGCCCATCGAAAGCGCGCCCGTTGAATCCGCGAAAGTCGCGGATCCGCGGGATCGCCGTGCTGATGAACCGATCCAGGAACTCGTACATCCGGTCGGACCGAAGCGTGACTTTCACGCCGATCGGCATGCCGTCCCGGAGATTGAAGTTGGACACCGACTTCCGGGCGCGCGTCACGATGGGCCTCTGGCCCGCTACGAGCGCGACCTCCTTCACGACCGAGTCGAGAAGCTTCGGGTCGTCCTTCGCATCACCGAGCCCGACGTTGATCACGATCTTATCGAGCCGCGGAATCTCCATTCGATTCCCGAACTCGAAGGTGTCGGCCAACTTCTGGACGACCTGTGACTCGTAGTGCTGTCTCAGCCTTGGCTGCATCTTCCGTATCCGCTCTATGTTCGCCGATTCCCGGGTCACGCCCGCGGAATCGGATTCCCGCTGCGAACCGAGATCCGTTCTTTCGTTCCGTCCGTGTCGATCCGCACGCGGAACCGCGCCGGTTCATCGTTGCTCGGATCGATCAGCATCACGTTGGACACGTGGATCGGCGCCTCGAACGAGATGATCCCGCCCTCGGGGTTCTTCTGCGATGGCGCCTGGTGGCGCTTCCGCATGTTGACTCCCTCGACGACCACCTGACGCTTGGCGGGCAACACGCGCAGCACGACCCCACGGGCACCCTTGTGGTTGCCCGAGATCACCTGCACCTGGTCGCCCCTGCGTACGTGCATCTTGCTACGACTCATCGCTGCGGCTCCTCAGATCACTTCAGGCGCGAGCGAAACGATCTTCATGAATCGCTTCTCGCGCAGCTCGCGGGCGACCGGCCCGAAAATCCGCGTCGCACGCGGTTCTCCGGCCTCGTTGATGATAACCGCCGCATTCTCGTCGAACCGGATATAGGTACCGTCGCTGCGACGGTTCTCCTTCGCGGTCCGAACGATCACGGCCCTCGCGACGTCGCCCTTCTTCACGGTTCCACCCGGGATCGCGTCCTTCACGGCCACGACCACCACGTCGCCGAGACCGGCGTAGCGTCGTCGCGATCCGCCGAGCACCCGGATGCAGAGGGCCTTCCTCGCACCGGAGTTGTCGGCGATTCGCAGCTCCGTCTCCTGCTGGATCATCGGTTCAGCCCTCCTGCTCGGGCCGTTCGAGCAACTCGACGACCCTCCAGCGCTTCTTCTTCGACAGCGGTCGGGTCTCCTCGATCAGCACCAGGTCACCCAGCCGGAACTCGTTGCTCTCATCGTGAGCGTGATACTTCTTCTGGCGCTTCACCTGCTTTCCGTAGAGCGGATGCGCCATGCGTCGCTCGACCGACACGACGACCGTCTTGTCCATCGCATCGCTCACGATGCGGCCCTGTCGCTGCTTGCGACGTCCCGCCGTGTCCTGCTGAGTGGCCTCAGACATCGGTATCTCCCGCGGCCTGTGGCTCGCGCTCGTCACGGATCGTCAGCAGGCGCGAGATCTGGCGACGGAGCTGGCGCAGCAACGCCGGATTCTCCAGTTCCTCGTAGCTCGCGCGGTAGCGGAGCCGGAAGAGCTCCTCGCGCGTCTTCTCGACCTCTGCATCGATCTCGTCGATGGTCAGTTCCCGAATTTCTCTCGTATCCATCATCAGGTCAGTCCTCGCGGATCAGGAAGCGGGTCTTGACCGGGCTTGACGACTGCCACCCAGCCCTCCGGATTGCCTTTCCCCTTGCCCATCCGGGTCTCGGCGGGCTTGGACGTGATCGGCTTATCGGGGAAGATCCGGATCCAGACCTTTCCGCCTCGCTTGATGTGACGAGTCATCGCCACACGAGCGGCTTCGATCTGCCGATTCGTGATCCAGCCCGGTTCCAGGGTCTGAAGACCGTAGTCGCCGAACGAGATCCGGTTACCCCGGCCCGCCTTGCCCTTGATCTTGCCCTTCTGCTGCTTCCGGTACTTCACTCGCTTGGGAGAAAGCATTTCGCCTTACGCGTTCCCGCCGGTCGTGTAGGTCTGCCCGCGGCGGTCATCGACGACCTCTCCCCGGAAGATCCAGACCTTCACACCGATCGCTCCATATGTCGTTTTCGCCATCGTCGAGGCGTAATCGATGTCCGCCCGCATCGTGTGCAGGGGAACCCGTCCCTCGTGGTAGCCCTCGGTCCGCGCGATCTCCGCGCCGCCGAGCCGGCCGCCACACTGGATCTTCACGCCTTCCGCGCCGGCTCGCATCGCGGACTGAAGTGCGCGCTTCATCGCCCGACGGAAGCTGATCCTCTGCTTCAACTGGTGAGCGACGTTGTCCGCCACGAGCTGCGCGTCGACCTCCGGCCGCTTGATCTCTTCGACGTTCACCGAGACTTCGGAGTCCGTGAGCAGCGACAGCTCGTCTCGAAGCTTGTCCACCTCCGCGCCGCGTTTTCCGATCACGACGCCCGGGCGCCCCGTGTGGATGGTAACCACGATCTTCGTCGGCTTGCGCTCGATCTCGACGTTCGAGATGGCGGCATGGTCCAGCCGGGCGTGGAGGTACTTGCGGAGCTTCTCGTCTTCGGCGAGAAGCTTCGGAAAGTCCCTGCTGCGGGCGTACCAACGAGACTTCCAGGGCTTGACCAGCCCGAGTCGAAACCCGTACGGATGCGTCTTCTGACCCACGGTTACTCCTTCTTCCCCACAACGACGGTGACGTGACTCGAGCGCTTCCGTCGGGGCGCGGCTCGCCCCATTGCGGCTGCGCGGTACCGACGCAGTGTCGGCCCCTCGTCCACGAACGCTTCGGCTACGAACAGATCATCCACATCCAGCGCTTCACCCGCCTCGTCCGCCTTGTAGACGGCGTTCGCGACCGCCGACCTCAGCGCCTTGTCGATCGGCTCCGCGGCGGCCTTCTTCGAGAATTGAAGTATCGAATAGGCCGCATTTACGTCCTGGTGCCGGATCTGGTCGATCACGAGGCGCATCTTCCTCGCGGACATTCCGACGTTCTTTGCGATCGCTCGCCCTTGCATTTCCATCTCCCGTTCAGCCCGTGCTCGGCGGTTCCGTCGGCCTACAGACGGGCGCGCTTGTCGGCGAGCTTTCCGCTGTGCCCCCGGAACAACCGGGTCGGCGAGAACTCTCCGAGCTTGTGACCGACCATGTTCTCCGACACGTACACCGGGATGAACTTGTTCCCGTTGTGAACGGCCAGCGTGTGCCCCACGAACTCGGGGCTGATCGTACATGCGCGGGACCACGTCTTGATGACGCGCTTGTCGCCCGACCGATTCATCGCCTCGATCTTCTTCATAAGCTTGGGGTCGATATACGGCCCCTTCTTTACGCTCCGTGCCATCGCTTTCTCCCTCGCCGACTAACGGGTCGCCCGGCCACGGCGACGGCCGCGGACGATCATGCGATTGCTCGCTTTCTTCTTCTTGCGCGTCTTGCGACCTTCCGCCTTGCCCCAGGGGGAGACCGGCGGACGACCGCCGGACGAACGCCCCTCGCCTCCGCCGAGCGGATGGTCGATCGGGTTCATCGCGACACCCCGCACCTTCGGTCGTCGGCCCAGCCAGCGGCTGCGGCCTGCCTTGCCCGAGCGAACCAGCTCGTGGTCGGTGTTGCCGACCTGTCCGAGCGTCGCCAGGCAGTCACCTCTCACCATTCGGACCTCGGTGCTCGGAAGTCGGAGCGTGACCATGTCACCCTCCTTGGCGATCAACTGGATTGCCGCCCCTGCACTTCGTCCGATCTGGGCGCCCTTTCCGGGGACGAACTCCACCGCGTGTACGGTGGTTCCCAGCGGAATCTCCTTCAGCGGAAGCGCGTTGCCGAGCCTCGGCTCAGAGCCGGGCCCCGAGACGATCACATCTCCGACCTCCAGGCCCCGCGGGTGGAGTATGTATCGCTTTTCTCCGTCCGCGTACCCGATCAGCGCGATCCGGGCCGACCGATTCGGATCATACTCGATTTCCTTGACGGTGCCCGGCACGCCATGCTTGTTCCGCCGGAAGTCGATCTTGCGATACCTGCGCTTGTGACCGCCCCCCCGCCGCCGGCTGGTGAGCCGACCGTGGTGGTTCCGACCCGACTTCTTCGACAGCCCCTCGGTAAGGGATTTTTCCGGCTCGGAGCGTGTGATCTCATCGAATCCGGACACCGAACGGAAGCGGTTCGCGGCCGTAACGGGCCGAAACTTCTTCAGCGCCATCTCATTCTCCCCCGAAGACGTCGATCATCTCGCCCTCGGCGAGTGTGACGATCGCCTTCTTCCAGCTCGGCTTCCGACCGATGTGCCGGCCGACGCGTCGCTCCTTGCCGAGCATGTTCATCGTGTTCACCGACGTGACGTGCACGTCGAACATCGATTCCACGGCTCGACGGATTTCGATCTTGGTAGCATTCCGGTCCACCACGAACGCGATGCGCGGACGGACGGGAATCTCCTTCTCTTCGTGTCGCTTCCGAACCCGCCCCGGATTGAACTGCAGCCGGGAAGTCTCCTCGGTCACGATCGGCCGTATCAGGATCTCGTGTGGTGCGCGGCTCATCGGTCGTCCTCCGGACTCTCTTCCGCCGCCGCCTGGAAAGCGGTCTCCTCGATGATCAGCACGTCGGACCAGAGCAGGTCGTAGGCCGAGGCCTCACCCCACGGCCGAACCAGTACGCCCGGCAGATTCCGGGCGGACAGATACACGTCCCTCTTCAGTCCATCGGTCAGAATCACGACGTTGCCCGTCGCCTCGATCGAATCGAGCAATTCGACGACCGCCTTGGTCTTCGGTGCGTCGAGCGACAACGGCTCGACCACGACCAGCGAACCCTCCATGGCCCGCGCATTGAGGGCCGAGCGGATCGCCAGCTGCTTGATCCCCTTCGGGATCTGCATCCGATAACTCCGCGGCTGCGGTCCGAAGACCACGGCTCCGCCGCGCCACTGCGCTGACCGGATCGATCCCTGACGAGCGCGGCCGGTTCCCTTCTGACGCCATGGCTTGGCACCGCCGCCACGGATCGTCTGCCGGGTCTTCGTCGAATGCGTGCCCTGTCGTCCGTTCGCCTGGATCGCCGTGACCACCTGGTGCAGTACCGCCTCGTTGACGGTACCGTCGAACAGGTCGCCCGGAAGCTCGAAGTCTCCGGAGCGGGCCGCACCGGCCGCTGTATACGCTTTCGCCTTCATCCTGCCTCTCTTGCCCTCAGACCGCGCGGATAACGACGACAGTGTGACGCGATCCGGGGACCGAGCCGCGCACGAGCAGGAGATTCCGCTCGAGGTCGATCTTCTCGATCTGCCGGTTCATCGCAGTCCGCTTCGTGTTGCCCATCTGCCCCGACATCTTGCGACCCTTGATGACCCGTGAAGGGTCGGTTCCGGGTCCGATCGAGCCGGGTTTGCGGAGAATCTTCTTGCTGCCGTGCGACGCTCTCGAACCGCCGAAGTTCCAGCGCTTGACCGTGCCCTGGAATCCGCGGCCCTTCGTGGGGCCACTGATCTTCACCTTCTGGCCGACCTCGAAGAGCTCGAGTGTCAACTCCTGGCCCGGCTCGTATTCCGTGCCCTCTTCGGGAGCGAATTCCGCGAGTATCTCGGGCACGTAGTCGAGCCCGGCTCGGGACGCGTGCCCGGCCTCCGCTTTCCGGACCCGGACCTCCTTGCGGCGCCCGAATCCCAGCTGAACGGCATCGTAACCGTCCCGTTCCTGATTCTTCACCTGGACGACCGGACAGGGCCCGACCTCGAGGACCGTGCACCCGACCGCGCGTCCGTCTTCGGTGAAGATCTGGGTCATCCCCACCTTCTTGCCGATCAATCCTGGCATTCGTCGGCTCCTACTGAACCTTGATCTCTACGTCCACGCCGGCAGCGAGGTCGAGCTTCGTCAGCGCGTCGACCGTCTGCGGGCGGGTGTCGTAGATGTCGATCAGTCGCTTGTGCGTCTTCAGCTCGAACTGCTCGCGCGACTTCTTGTCCTTGTGCGGACTTCGAAGCACGGTGAACAGTTGACGACGCGTGGGAAGCGGGATCGGACCGCTCACGGACGCGCCGGTCTTCTGCGCCGTGCGGACGATGTCCGCCGCCGTCTGGTCGATGAC
>JARRPS010000197.1:0-4586 GCA_037382625.1 Gemmatimonadota bacterium
TGCGCCGTCGACTCCCGGGATGGCAACCTCTCCGCGGCCCCTGCGGTGGCACGAGGAGGCGCCCGCAACCTCCGGGGAGGCGACTTCAAGCCGCGCACCAGCCCGTACAGTTTTCAGGGACTGGGTGTGGAAGGTCTCGAACTCCTGGCCGAGGCGCGCGCGTCGACGGGGCTCAAGGTGGTCACCGAAGTCGTGGCCCCCGGCGAAGCTTCCGTCGTGGCGGAGCACGCTGACGTCCTGCAGGTGGGCTCGAGGAACATGCAGAACTTCCGGCTCCTGTCGGCCGTCGGCGAACAACCCCGACCCGTGCTGCTGAAGCGGGGACTCATGGCCACGATCGAAGAGCTGCTCCTGGCGGCGGAATACGTGGTGACGGCCGGAAATCCGCGTGTAATTCTCTGCGAGCGTGGCATCCGCACCTATGAGACCTCGACCCGCAACACGCTCGACATCGCCGCCGTACCGGTGCTGAAGGAACGCACGCACCTGCCCGTGATCGTCGATCCCAGCCACGCGGCGGGACGACGGGAGCTGGTTCCCTCGCTCTCCCGCGCGGCGGTCGCGGCCGGGGCGGACGGATTGATCGTAGAAGTACACCCGCGACCGGCAGAGGCCCTGTCGGACGGACGCCAGAGTCTCGATCCCGCAGGATTCCTCGAGCTGATGGATGACCTGCGTCGCACGGCGGCATCGGTCGGTCGTCATGTCGCGCCGGCGAGCGACCCGGCGGAGTCCCGGCCCGAAAAGCGGGCCGATCGGAGTTGAATCAGGGGCGGCCGGTGATCACCACTCCGCCGCCGTACATGGGATAGCCACCGGGATACGGATAGCCGAAGGGACCTCGGTATCCGCCATAGGGGCCGTACGGACCGTACCCCCCGTACCCTCCATAGCCGCCACCGACGTACACGCCGGTCGTCACTCCGCTGCCGTAGCAGCCGGCCGACAGCGCTGACAGACCGAACCCCACTGCGACGAGGATTGCCAGCCTGCGCCAACTGCGAACGGAACGACGAGGGGTCATCGGTCACCTCCCGGCCGCGCGGGTCGCGGCCATTGCTGCAGTCCCAACACCGCTCCCGACGGGTCTGCGATGATCGCGGCATCCTTACGCTCGACGTCCTCCGGGGCGATGATGATCGTGCCCCCGAGGTTCTCGACCTCCCGGGTGGCTGTGCCGACATCGCGCACCGCGACGAAGGGCAGCCAGTGGGGCCGCGCTTCTGCGAAGGGAAGTCTCACCATGCCCGCCTGCGGCTCCCCGGAGCTCATGAAGAGAAGGTAGGCGGCATCTTCCGGCGCCCCGGACGAATCACCGGCCGCACCTGCGTCCGCGCTTCGCGATTCACGCGATTCGAACCCGTATCCCAGCAGCGCTGAATAGAAGGCTCGGGCACCGGCGGTATCATTCGTCCACAGCTCCGTCCACAGCCACTCGCCGGGAGCGATGGCATCGTCCTCCAGCCGCGGCCCATCGCCGGTCGAGGATCGCAGCAGGGCCAGTGCCGCCCCCTGCGGATCGGCGACGACGGCATGCCTCCCCCTTCCGGGAAGATCTTCCGGGGGCAGCATGATGGCGCCTCCGTTCGCCGCGACCCGGGAGGAGGCTCGATCGACATCGTCGACGGAGACCGAGCTCAGCCATACGCCCCGGAGCGGAATCGATACGGTATCCGGGACGACGGCCACACCGCCGACCGTGCGATTCCCGAGCTCGATGGCCAGGAAGCGGCCGGAGTCGTCCACCTGCCGGAAGGACCACCCGAACAGGCCCGCATAGAAGTCCCTCACGGACTCGGGGTCCCGCACGAGGAGGTCGTGCCAGACGACGGAGCCGGTCCGGTACTCCGGAGTCTGTCCGGGCGCGAGCGCCGGAACGAGCGGCCGAACGGGCTCTCGAGCAGGGGGGGAACAAGAGCTCAGGACGGCGGCGGCCGCCAGAAGGCTGCACACCAGTCCGCGATGGAATCGTCGAGAGGGGTCAGGAAGCAATGGAATCTCGTTTCCGGGTTCGATCCTGCAATCGCACTGTCTCGTCCGCGCCGGGCTGCCGTCGACGACGCATCTAGACCCCTGCGACAGGCCGCGAGTTCCCGATTCAGCGGGGGCGTCCCGCTTGCTGCGATTCGATCGATCCGATCATCTTCCGGCCAACCGTTTCATGGAGATCCATCTGATGATGTCGTTCCAGTGTCACGCCAGGCGGAGACTCGGGCGGTCGGCAGTCCGCCCCCGGCTCGCCCTCGGCCTCATGGCGCTCGTGATCGCGCTCAGCGATGCGGCGACCGCCGCCGGTCAGGAATCCGCGGCCGGGCCGCAGTCCGCGACGGATCGAGTCCGCCTGATCGCGGTCGGAGACGTGATGCCCGGGACGGAGTTCCCCGATGCCGGATACCTCGATCCGAGACTATCCGGGGATGCGGGTCCGGACGCCGTGCTCGGCGACTCGTTGACGCGACTGCTCCGCTCCGGCGACATCGTGTTCGGAAACATGGAAGGCGTGCTCTGGGACGAGGACGTGCCTCCGTCGAAGGAGTGCAAGGATCCGAAGGCCTGCTACGTGTTCCGGAGTCCCGAGCGCTACGGAAAGCTCCTGGCGGAAGCCGGCTTCAACGTGATGGCCCTGGCCAACAACCATAGCGGCGACTGGGGTGACGGGGGTCGCGAGGCGACGATGGCGGCGCTCTCGCGCAACGGGATCCGATACGCCGGCCTGGCCCGATCGGATGCGCGAACCGCGACCCTCCTTCTCGATTCCGGAACCCGGGTCGGAGTCGCGGCCTTTTCGCCGAACAAGGGGACGCTCAGCCTCAACGATCCCGCCGGGGCGGCCGCGATCGTGCGGACCCTGGCCGAGGAACACGACGTGGTCCTCGTCTCTTTTCACGGAGGCGCGGAGGGATCGAAGTACACTTCCCTGCCCCGGGAGCGTGAGACGTTCTACGGCGAGAATCGTGGAGACGTCTACGCCTTCGCCCACGCCGTCGTCGACGCCGGAGCCGACATCGTCATTGGCCACGGTCCGCACGTTCCGCGTGCCGTCGAGGTCTACCGGAATCGGTTCATCGCCTACAGCCTCGGGAATTTCTGGACGTACGGCCGGTTCAACCTGCGCGGGCCCAACGGACTGGCGCCGGTGGTGGAACTGGAATTGGCGCCCGACGGGCGATTGCAGCGTGCCCGTATTCACAGCGCGCGGCAGGAGGGGCGGGGCGGACCGACGATCGATCGATCGAACGGCGCCCTGCGCCTGATCGCCGACCTGACGGCCTCGGACGTGCCCGAAGCCGGACTCGTGTTCGGCCCCGGAGGCGAACTTCGCTGGACGACCCGGCCGGACTCGGACGGCCCGTAGGGATTCGCAGCCCGACGTTCAGATCGTCATACCCCGAGGAGGAACAGTCCCGTTCCTGGCCGTCCGAAGCCGGCGGATGGCGTCGATGCGGCAGTTTCCGCGCCGGGTGAGCCGCCGGCTCCGGTCGAACGCGGACGAAACACTACGCACCGGACATCCGTAAAGTCGCTCGGGCCGAAAGGCGATTCCCGTACCGTCGATGAGGGCAACGTGGCTCCGTTCCGACAGCCGGCTTTCGCGATTCTCACCTTCCTGGCGCTCGTGGGTCCGCCTCCTCTGTGCGGGCAGCAGGCGGATCGAGGCGGATCGAGTCTCGATCTGGGTGTCTCCGGCGTCGGCATCAGCCTTGGAGGCTCGCCTCGCTGGACCGGAGTGCGGATCAACGGGAGAGACCGCTACCTCGAGAGAGTCGACGGCCTGAATCTCACGCTCTGGAAACCCGGCGACCGGGTGGGCGGTGCAGTCAACGGACTCGCGCTGGGCGTGCTCGCCCCCCGGGCCGGCCGCCTCCGCGGCTTGTCTATGGGCATTCTCGGTGTGCTTCCCGAGCGGGACGCGATCGGCGTAATGATCGGGGGCCTCGGGGTCGTGTCCGAAGGTCGTCTGGTCGGGGTCACCGTCGGAGGCCTCGGCGTCGTGAGCGAAGGCGCATCGTACGGCATTTCGATCGGCGGCCTGGGCCTCGTCGCGGAAGGCGGCGCCAGCGGTCTCAACCTCGCCGGGCTGGGCGTCGTCTCCGAGGGACCGCTGAACGGAGTCAACCTCGCCGGGCTGGGCGTCGTGGCGGAACGAGCCGTGAGCGGGATCAATCTCGCCGGGCTCGGCGTAGTCTCGGAGGGTGGCATACGCGGCATCAGCCTGGCTCTCCTCGGACTCGTCTCCGAGCGGGAGATCCGGGGTCTCTCTGGCGCCGGGCTCGGGCTCGTCTCCGGGCGGGCCGTGGAAGGAGTGGCCGCCGCTCTCGGTAAGATCGACACGGGTGACCTGGTCGGTCTGAGCGTCGCTGGCTGGAACCGGGTTCGAGGCCTGCAACGAGGCCTGACGATCGGTTTGTTCAACCAGGCCGAAGAGCTGCACGGCGTACAGCTGGGGTTGTTGAACTTCGCCGGGAACAACCGTGGCGTGGCACGCTGGACTCCGATCCTCAACCTGCATTTCGACTGAGCGGAAGACACTCGCTGTTGCGCCAGCAACTTTGCACGCATCTCCACATCCAACGGTATCGCAGCGG
>JARRPS010000198.1:0-4545 GCA_037382625.1 Gemmatimonadota bacterium
TAGTCCTCGCCGAGGTCGAGAATCCAGTAGTCCGCCCAGAGCGGGCGCCAGCCGAAGATGCTGAAGAAGCTGACCTCGAGTCGGGCGCCGCCCTTCTTGTCGAGCCGGGCGATTCCCTCAATGTCGTCCACCTTCCCGTCCTCGTCGAGACACCGGTTGATGACGTCGATCCGCCCGTCGTCCCTCAGCTCATAGGTCGCGGTTGCCGCGCCTACGCAGTCGTCCTGGAAGCGATTCGGAATCCGGGCAATCTCGTACCAGGAACCCGCGTAGCGTTCGAGATCAACCGCGGGTAATGGTCGAGGCTCATCGGAGGACTGTGCGATCAGCATGGACGGCACCAGGGAAACGAGGGTCAGAAGCGAGGTCCGAGCCAGAATATTCATGACCACAGGATCGTCGGATGTCGGGCTCCGAGCAAGACGGCCGCGGATCGTCGCGAGGATAGCTCGGCCGGGCACCTGCAACGCCTGGCGGGGTTTCCCCTGATCATGAGCGATGAACAGGAACGGGAGCGGAACGAGCGCGAAAGGGAACGGGAATCCGGGCCCCCGTCCGAAGAGCGGGTGCGGTTGGAACTCGTGCTGTTCGCCGAATTCGTGCTCCGACTGGAGAAGGAAGAACGGCTCGCAGAAGCGCTGCCTTTCGTACTTGACCGGCTCGGAGACCTGCGACGCCTGCTGTTCGACTACGAGGTGCGCGGCACCGAGAGGCTACTTCCCATCGAGGACCCGCTGGAGCGCGAGGCACGGCGGATCATCAGGGAGGTGGAGGAAAGCCGGCGCCGGATGCTGGAGGAGTGGGACGAACCGTAGGTCCCCGTCGTCGACTCTTCTGCTGTCGCCCCTCCTGAAGTACCGTATCCCGGCCGCCCCCATGCACGCGGAAATGCGACCCGGACTCGACACCGGAGATGCCGCCCATGACCACGACGCACCGGAACTGGTCCAATCGACCGATGATGATCGCTCTCACATTCATACTGCTGGCACTGCCGGGCAGGTCCGCCGCCCAGCGGGCGACCCCGGCGGCGGCCGACTACCAGGACGCCACGAGCGAGTTGCGCGATCTCGTCAGCCGCTATTCCACGGACCGTTCCGCACTGCTGAGGAGATGGGACGTGCAATGGTCCCCGGCTCGGCGGGACCGCATGCGGGCTGTCTATAGGGAATGGCAGAGCCGGCTGGCGGGGATCGAGCAGGAGACTCTGAGTGTCGAGGGCGCGATCGACTTCGTGCTCCTCCAAAACGAGCTTCGGTACCGGTTGAAGCGGTTGGGACGCGAAGAAGCCGAATTCGAGGAGATAGCCGATCTGTTGCCTTTTTCCGCGGAGATCGCGGGGCTCGAGGAAGCGCGCCGCGCGGGGCGGAAGATCGATCCCGCCCGTGCCGCGGAGCTGCTGGACGGGGTGGCAGAACAGATCGAATCCCGAAGGAATTCACTGGCCGAGTCTCCTTCGTCGCCCGGCTCGACGCGCTGGAAACGGAGCGCGGCCTTCCGCGCGGCCCGGGCCACCTCGGCGCTGGGTGAGGTGCTCTCGGACTGGTACGAATTCCACGCCGGTTACGATCCGCTGTTCACCTGGTGGGCGGAGCAGCCCTACGAGCGGGTCTCCAACGAGGTCGAGGCCTACGGGAAGTACCTTCGGGAAACGATCGTTGGACTCGCCCCGGAGGAAGGCGATGAGGACGACGCCGACGCCGAGGACCCGATCATCGGCGACCCGATTGGGGCCTCTGGCCTCGCCACGGACCTCGAGCACGAGATGCTGGTCTATGACGCGGTGGGATTGATCTCGATCGCCGAGCGAGAGTACGAGTGGTGCGTGGACCGGCTGAAGGAGGCGTCGGCGGAGCTGGGCTACGGCGACGATTGGCATGCGGCGCTCGAGCACGTGAAGGCGCTCCACCTCGACCCAGGCGACCAGCCGGAGCTCGTGCGCCAGCTGGCTGCCGAGGCGATTGCCTTCGTCGAGGATCGAGGTCTGGTGACGGTGCCACCGCTGGCAAAAGAGATCTGGCGGATGGAGATGCTGTCGCCCGAGGCGCAGGAGACGGCGCCCTTCTTTCTGGGCGGCGAGGTCGTCCACGTCGCGTTCCCGACCGACGGGATGTCGCACCAAGAGAAGCTGATGAGCCTGCGATCGAACAACGTTCCCTTCTCGCGCGCCGTCGTGCACCACGAGCTGATTCCGGGGCATCACCTGCAGGGCTTCATGACGGCCCGCTACAACACGCACCGTCGGGCGTTCTCGACGCCGTTCTGGGGAGAGGGCTGGGCACTCTACTGGGAGATGCTGCTCTGGGACCTCGGCTTCCCTCGCACGCCCGAGGAGCGGATCGGGATGCTGTTCTGGCGCACCCACCGCGCGGCCCGGATCCTCTTCTCGCTCAAGTTCCACCTCGGCGAGATGTCGGCCGAGGAGGCGATCGACTTTCTCGTCGAGGGCGTCGGACACGAACGCTCCGCGGCGACAGCCGAGGTTCGGCGCTCGTTCGGCGGCAGCTATCCGCCGCTCTATCAGGCGGCCTACATGATTGGCGGGCTTCAGCTTCGAGCGCTGCACGAGGAGCTCGTGGGTTCGGGCCGAATGAGCGACCGCGCGTTCCACGATACCATTCTCCAGGGCGGCTCCATGCCGATCGAGATGCACCGGGCCCGGCTGCTGGGCATGGTGCCGGAGTGGGAGTTCGTCCCGCAGTGGCGATTCGCAGACCGGTAGCGTGAGTCGGGGTTTCCGCAGCCGAGGGGCACGGGGGGTTGCCGAATCGTCTCGAGGTGATGATACTTTTCCCGTCCCGTCCGTTCGCTGATCTACTTCCTGGAGGTCGGCAATGAACGGTCGTATCCTGTCCGTAGCCGCTGCGGCGCTCCTCGCGCTAACCGCACCCGCCGCGCTCAACGCGCAATCGCTCTACATCTCCGGGGGAGCCGGATTCCCCACGGGTGACTTCGGCGACGCCGCTGACATCGGCTGGCAAATCGCCGGCGGAATCCTGTTCGCGGACATCGGCACGCCGGGACTGAGTCTCGGAGTGGACGGATCCTACGGGCAGAACAGCATCAAAGACGATAACCCCTTCGGCCTCGACATCTCGGGCAACATCAAGACCTACGGCATCATGGGCATCGCCCTGTACAGTTTCGCGAACGAGAGCGGCGTGGATCCCTACGTGTTCGGAGGCGCGGGCTGGCTCGGCGCCGACGGCTACGCCAGCGTGAGCGATGGGGATACGACCGGTAGCGTATCTGATTCCGAATCATCCTTCGGTTACCAGCTCGGCGCGGGGATCGGCTTCGGCATCTCCGAGAAGATCAGCATCTACGGGGAAGGCCGCTATACCGGCGGTACGGGCGACCTGAGCGAGATCAAATGGATCAGCGCGCTCGCAGGACTTTCCTTCGCGCTCTGACCAAAGCAGCAGCTTCGCTCGGCTAAACGAGAGCGCGCCTTGCGGGAACTCCCGGCGAGGCGCGCTCTTTCGCTTTGCAACCGCGGCCAACTGTTCAGATCGGTCCTGTCGGCGTCCTGAGCCGGGCTATACCGACAGGGGCAGGTCTGTGAGCCGCCGCCCCGTCAGGGCGAAGACGGCATTCGCGACCGCCGGAGCGATCGGCGGTGTTCCCGGCTCGCCGACTCCGCCGGGAGGATCCGTGCTCGGCACGATGTGGACCTCCACTTCCGGCATTTCCGCCAGCCGCAGCACCTTGTAGTCGTGGAAATTCGACTCCTGCGCGCCGCCATCCTTCAGGTGGATGGCGCTGTGCAGCGTCGCCGCCAGGCCGTAGGCGATCGCGCCCTCAAGCTGGGCTTCGATCGTCTCCGGGTTGACCGCGATTCCGCAGTCTATCGCCGCGGTCACGCGGTGGACCCGGATCTGTCCGTCTTCCACCGACACCTCGGCCACCTCAGCCACGAAGCTGCCGAACGACTCGTGCACCGCCACGCCTCGCGCCCGGCCCGCGGGAAGGGGCGTGCCCCAGCCGGCCTTTCCGGCCGCGAGGTCGAGCACACCGAGGTGGCGCGGGTGATTCGCCAGCAGTGCGCGCCGGTACTCGACCGGATCGGCACCGGCCGCGTGTGCCGCCTGATCGACGAGCGACTCGACGACGAAAGCGGTGTGGGTGTGGCCGACCGACCGCCACCAGAGGACCGGGACCCCGGGAGCCGGTGTGTGAACGCCGATCCGGTGATTCGGCACTTCCGCCAGGTAGGGCGAGTCGGCCAGCCCCTCGATCGAGCTCGGGTCGACCCCGTTCTCCGGGATCCCGGCTTCAAAAAAGGTGCCGGCGAGGATCGACTGTCCTGCCATGTCGTGGTCCCATGCGACCGGCATCCCGCCCGAGTCCAGGCCCAGGCGGCCCCGATGCACAAAGGCCGGTCGGTAGTACCCGCCGCGCGTGTCGTCCTCGCGGGTCCAGACCGTCTTGACGGGCACACCGGCCGCCTTCGCGACGTGGACGGCCTCGCTCACGAAGTCGGTCGCGGGGTTGGCCCGCCGGCCGAATCCGCCTCCGAGGAAGGTCGTGTGAATCCGTACCTGC
>JARRPS010000199.1:0-4503 GCA_037382625.1 Gemmatimonadota bacterium
CAGGTCACGCGGACTGCGGAAGACGAGAAGCGTTCTTTCACCTTCCCCCGCGACGACGAGCGCGCTGACTTCCAGTTCCCGTTCCCTCAGATCTCCATCACGACCGCGGAGCTCCATCCGTAGCAGCGCCTGGAAGTCGGAGTACCCGCCGGTTCGCGATTCGGCTTCTCGAGCGATCTCGAGACCTCGTCGATCGGAGTCCGACCGGTCGTCGACACGGGACGCTTCCTGTGCGGCGATGCGGCCTCCGGAAATCGGGAGCAGCGCCACAATGGCGATCGGCATGAGCAGGACGGATCGATCAGACCGTCGTCGGAGAGTTCCATCTCGCATCTTCATGGCGCTTTACCTCTATAGATTCGTATACGGCCCGATCTGTCGGGAAGGGCCGCCAGACCCTGCCGATCAGCGTCGGGAATACGAACAGGTCCATGATCACTGCCGTCACCGCGCTCACCATCGTCATCAATCCGACCATGTAGAGCACCTCGAATCTCGACAGCATCAGCACGGCGAACCCGGTCGAGACGATGACACTCGTCATCAGGATGGCCGGTCCCGTGTCTCGAATCGCCGCCGACAGCGCCTCGACGAATTCGTCCCCGCGGAGCAACCGGTCCCGAAATCGGCCCAGCACGTGGATCGTGTCGTCGACCGAGAGGCCGAATGCGATCGAGAAGACCAGAATCGTGGCCGGCTTCAGCGGGAATCCGGCGGCGCCCATTACCGCCAGCAGCGCGAGCAGGGGAAACAGGTTCGGGATGAGCGCGAGCAGGCCCTGCCGCAAGGAACGGAACATCCAGGTCATGACGGCCAGGATCATCACGATCGCGAGAGCCAGGCTGGGCAGAAAATTGCGCAGCACCCGGCCCGTGTAGTTCTGAATCAGCCGGGTGGTTCCCGTGGAAACCGCCGTGCCGATCGGTGGCGGGTGTCGTTCGAGATGGTCATCCACACTCGAGAGGAACGGGACCATCAGGTCGCTTCCAGCGTCCCGCACCGAGATCACGACCTGCGCCTCGCCATCCGACTGCCGGTACAGTTCAGAGAGGAGTCCGCCCGCCTGCATCTCGGCCAGAAGAAGCAGCTGGCTCGACTCTTCGAGGCTCACGGGAAGCGTGTTCTGTCCTTCCCTGCCATCGAGCGTCGCCCTGCGAAGGGGGCGCAGCAGGTCCGTGACGGCGGTCGAGCGCACCACCACGGGGTCATCGGCGATCGACTCCCGCAGCCGATCCATCCATGCCAGGGACGCCGGGTGATGCAGGGGGAGACCTCCATTCCGACTCATGTGGATGTTGACCTGGAAGACACTGAATCCGGTCGCCTCGATCCAGCGCAGGTCCCGGAGCAACTGGCTTCTGTCGTTGAGGTCGTCCACCAGGTGGGAGTTCACCTCGACCGTCGATCCGAGGATCGCGGCAAGGGCCGCTATGAATCCGAATGCAGTGAGCACGCGGCGCGGTCGGGCCCTGGACAGCGACAAGGCCGCGCCGACAGTCCGGTTGACCCACGGAGCGTTCAACCCCCGATCGTCGAAGTTCCGCCGGCGCTGGAACGAGAGCAGAACCGGCAGAAGTGTCATGCTGAAGACGAAAGTCAGCAGAATCGCCACGGCTGTGAACAATCCAAAATCGACGAGCAGTTGAATCCGCGTCCCAGCGAGACTGGCGAAGCCGATTCCCGTGGTGAGTGAGGTATATAAACATGGGCCCGACAGCTCCGAGAAGGAGCGAACGATCGCTCTCGCTCGGCCCGATCCCCCCCTCGCTCTGCGGTACCGCGACAGCAGGTGAACGACATCACTTCCACCGACGACGAGCACGATGATCGGTATGAAGCCCGTCATGACCGTGACCGGCTTTCCGGCGAACCCGATAAGCGAGACGGTGCACAGGTAGGCCGGAACGATCGAGGCCAGCGACATTCCGACCTGCACGAAGTCGCGGAAAAAGAAGAACAGAACGAGCAGGAACACGACGAGTCCCGTGCTGACGAGTCTTCGCTGATCCTCGTCCAGCAGCTTCGGCACGCGTGAGCGGATGATGGGAATGCCGTTGAGGACGAGCGTCCGACCCTCGCCGCGCAGGGCATCGACCCCGGCTTCGAGTCGCTCCTCCACCCCGCGCCGCGCGACGTCGTCCGCCATCACCTCGGGGGGAAGCGCTCCATGGACCGCGAACGTGGTCTGCGAGTCGTTCCACAGATAGCCGTTCAGAAGCGGATCGTATCTGTGTCTTGCGAGTGTGGCGCGGATCGCCTCCTCCGACGCGGTGTCGAGATCGATCAGGGCGTGCACGTCGATCACGCTCTCGCCGCCCGAGCGGCTCGCTTCCGCCACCTCGACGCTGCCCGGCCAGCGGACGTTTCTCAGGCCTTCTGATTCGAAGAGGAGAGCCACGCGCTCCAGTCCCCGCAGCACGGCGCTCCCGGCGGGTCTGGAATCCTCCCAGAACAGAGTGATCCGGGTCTCTTCCTCCGGGAAGGTCTGCTTGTACCGGTCGTACCTCTCGCGCTCGGGGCCCCAGCCGGGAAAGAACTGCTCCATCGTGTAGTCGACGGGAACCTTGCTGGCTCCGATTCCCGCTGCCCCGCTCAGAAGGGCGATGATCGCCAGGACCATGTACCGATGTCGAAGCAGCCATGCGAAGTACGCCCGCTTTGATAAGGCCATGACTCGGTCCCGGATCGTGGAATCGGGTCCCGGCAGCGCAGCGTCGCGCGCCGGGAACTGATTTCAGTGTCCACGATGGTCCTCAAGCGGCGGTCAAGGCGGGGCGCGATGAAAAGGTCGGGAACGTGGCCGGAACTGGAAAACCGGGCCAGGGCGGATTAGGTTTAAAGGTGAGAAAATTGAAAAAAAGACATCCTGGGCAGGCGGCATGAAGACCATCGACCTGACGGACCCGCGTGAGGCTCCGGCTCCGTCCGGGCCCCTCGATCGCCTCTTCCTCAAGCTGATACGCGATCCGAGAGATCTCCCTTTCGCCCGCGTTCAGGCGCTGAATCTCGCCGTGATGCTCGTACTCGCCCTCTGGGTGTTCGTCGACTTCAACATCTTCAGCGCGGTCGCGTTCTTCGGCTGGTACGTCTTCCAGCTCGGGCCGTACACGCTGATGCTGCACAATGTCTGTCACCGCAGGTATTTCCGTAAGGGAGTCGAGTGGCTCGATTGGCCCTTCATCGCGATTCTCGGGATGTTCTTCGGGCACTCGCCGGGCTCGTACTTCGCCCATCACATCGGGATGCACCACCCCGAGAACAATATGGACGAGGACCTGAGCTCGACGCTTCGCCTGCAGCGGGACAGCGCGCTCGACTTCTTCTATCACTACCTGGGACGATTCCTCTTCATGGGAAAGATCGACCTGGGGTCTTATCTGAGCGATCGGAACCGCGAGAAGCTGCTGAAGCGGATGCGCCGGGGCACGGCGCTCTGGTTCGTTGTCGTCGGGGTCCTGCTGTTCGTCAACTGGAAGGCGACACTGCTCGTGTTCGTCGCCACGCTGCTCGTCACGCGGACGGCGATGATGTCCGGGAACTGGGCGCAGCACGCGTTCGTCGATGCCGGCGACCCGAACAACTGTTATCTGAACAGCATCACCTGCATCAACTCCACCTACAACCGGCGCTGCTTCAACGACGGCTATCACATCAGCCACCACTGGAAGGCCTCGCGGCACTGGACCGAGCACCCCCAGGAGCTGCTCGACAACCTCGAGGCCTACGCGGAGAACGATGCGATCATCTTCGAAGGTCTGGATTTCTTTCTCGTGTGGGTCAACCTGATGTTGAAGCGGTACGGGACGCTCGCCGATCACTACGTGGTGATCGATGACCGGAACCGCACCCGTGAAGAGATCATCGCGCTCCTGAAGGAACGCACGCAGCGGATTCCCCGTCCGCATACCTCGGAGGCCTTGGCGGCCGCGGGCTGACCCCGGCCGGTCTATTTCAATCGGGGTTCCAGTAGGGCGGCGAGCTCGGCGACGAATCGATCGTCACGCATGCAGCGATAGTGTGCGGTCAATCCGCCAAAGGAAGATGTGAGCGCCTGCACCCGCTCCGACGGCTCGCCGAGCGCCACCTGCCGCGCGATCAGGCGTCGGACGAAGGGCCGGAGCAGGACCGCGAGAATCCCCGAATAGCGACTCTTCGGCTCCACGAGGAGCACCTCCCCGTCGTAGTGGCTGAGCTGGTAGGCGTGGTGCGTCCGGATCTGCAGCTGGTACTGCACGGCGATCCGCTCGATACTCTCGAGCTCCACGTCCGGACTGACTCTCCGGACCCGCTCCCGCAGCAGCTCCATCCAGTCGACCGAGACCGGATCCTCGATCTCCTCTTCGTCGAGGGCGTAGGGAAGCCCGCTGTTCAGTTCCATGAGCCGGGAGAGGTTCACCAGGTGTTCGCGCCGCGAGGTCAGCTCTCGCGACAGGGTCTCGAATTCTTCGGGCGAGAACCGATGATCGTTGTCGGGCGGCTCCGCTCGCAGCCGTTCCCGCAGGC
>JARRPS010000200.1:0-4493 GCA_037382625.1 Gemmatimonadota bacterium
GAACCCCATTCCGTGCCGCACTCGTCACTGCGCTCACGACGGAGACGGGCGTAGAGATCACCAGGGCGCAGGGACACGCGATCACGAGCAGCGTCAGGCCCCGGAGGAGCCAGGTCTCGAACTCGGCCCCGAACAGCAGCACGGGAATCAGAACGACCAGCACGGCCGCCACCGTCACGGCCGGAGTGTAGACGCGAGCGAAGCTCTCCACGAAACGTTCGCTCGGCGCTCGGCGGCTCTCGGCTTCTTCGACGAGCCGGATCATCCGGGAGATCGTCGAGCTCGCCGCCGCTCGGTCGCTCCGAATCCGTAGAAACCCTTCGTGCGCGATCGACCCCGCGTAGACGCTCTCTCCCGGTCCCCTGTCGACCGGCATCGCTTCCCCGGTAATCGCCGCTTCGTTCAGGGCTGACGTGCCCTCGACGATCGTGCCGTCCACCGGCACCCGTTCACCCGGCCTCACCAGAACCAACTCGCCTTCATTCACCTCGGCGGCCTGCACCTGTACTTCCCGTCCCTCCCGCACGACCGTCGCCACGTCCGGCGATAACCGCATCAGCGCCCGAACGGATGCGTTGGCCCGTTCGACGGCGAACCCTTCGAGCAGCTCGGCGAATGAGAAGAGGAAGGCGATGGCGCCGGCCTCCATGTACTCCCCGATCGCCACGGCTCCGACGATCGCCAGGGCCATGAGTACGTGCATGTCGAGCACGCCCGCGCGCAGCGCGCCGATTGCTTTCGGCAGGAAGTTCCAGGCCCCCACGGCCGCCGCACCGAGAAAGAGAAGGCCAGCCGGTCCGGGAGGAGTCCCGAATCCGTGAGCGTGGGTCGCGATCCCCTGCCCCGTCAGCAGACGGACGGCGATCCCCGCGGCGAACAGCCCTCCCGCAATGTAGGTCAACACCGCCCGCCGCGAGCCCCAGATTCGAACGGGTTCGACGATCTCATCGTTGACGGTCAGAGCCCGATAGCCGAGGTCTCCGATGACCCGGCGCAGGCTCTCCGCATCGGTCTTCGTCTCGTCGAACCGCACCTCCAGTCTCCGGGAGACCGGGCTTCCCTCGAACCCTTCGAACCCGGGCTCGTGCTCCAGCGCGGATCGGATCGTCGCCATGCAGCTCGCGCAATCCATATCCTCGACCCGAAACTCGACCGTCGTCGGACCGCCCGAAGCCTTTTCCTGCGCCTCACCCATTGTGGATTCCTGCCTCCTTCGTGCGGGCGTGAGAACGAGAAACGGCCCGGAGCGCGAAGCCCGGGCCGCCGATTGCAACGATCGGGTTCACTCCCACCTCAGGCCGCGCCGGGTCCTCCACTGAATACGCCGAAGAGGGCGAGCATGGCGAGAATGATCGCGACGGCCACGAAGAGGGGACCGATGAACAGCCCGCGAAACACGTTCGAGTCGTATTTCAGGTGCATGAAGAAGCCGACGACGAGCGTGAATTTCGCCGCCGAGAGAGTGAGCAGGAGCGGAACCAGAACCGGATGAAGTGCTTCTACATAGAAGATCGCCACTTCGACCGCAGTGACGATGCCGAGTACGGCCGCGACGACCAGGTAGGTCTTGACGCCGGGGTGTTCGTGCTGAGCCGTCGAGTCTTCCATGCCCCTCTCCTACACCAGCAGATAGATGACGGTGAACAAAACGATCCAGACCACGTCCACGAAGTGCCAGTAGAGCCCGGTGATCTCCACCGTCTCCGCGTCCGCGCTCGAAAGTCGGCCGCCCAGCGCCATGAAAAACAGAGTCAGCAGCCAGATCACGCCGACCGCGACGTGTGCCCCATGAGTACCGGTGAGCAGGTAGAAGCTGGCGCCGAACAGATTCGTCGTGAGCCCCAGGCCCTCATGCACGAAGTGCGAGAACTCGTACACCTGTCCGCCGAGGACCACCAGACCGAGCAGGGCCGTCATCAGAATCCAGAGCTTGCCCTGCCGCATGTCGTTCCGCTGCACGGCCGCGAGCGCCAGCACCATCATCAGGCTGCTCATCAGCAGCACGAAGGTAGTTACAGTGATGAACGGAATGTTCAACAGGTCCTCGGGGTACGGCCCGACCACGCTCCGCCCCCGGTAGACCAGGTACGTGATGATCAACGAGCCGAACAGCATGCATTCGGAGCCGATGAAGGCCCACATCAGCAGCTTGCGATTCGGCAGCCCGGTGTACGAGTGGTGTTGTTCCGCGGTGGCCGCGGCATGTTCAGTCACGTTGGTCCCTCTCGGTTCAGCGCTCGAGGGGCTGGAATGCCCACCCGAAGATCGACACGACTACGACAGCCGCACCCACGAGAACGACCGTCAGAGTGTGGCTCACGGCACCCGCAGCGGCGATGACGAGT
The DNA here is from genome assembly GCA_037382625.1 of Gemmatimonadota bacterium. Taxonomy (GTDB): domain Bacteria; phylum Gemmatimonadota; class Gemmatimonadetes; order Palauibacterales; family Palauibacteraceae; genus Carthagonibacter. Next base: position 2,346 of record JARRPS010000200.1, read on the forward strand.
CCGGCGGACAGGATGAACGGCCAGAGTGACGGGCTCGGCATGTGCGGCTCGGGAGCCGAAGGATCGTTCACGTCCACGTCGAGGCCGCCCTCCACCCATAGCGGATCCCGGCTGTGCACGCTCGGCTCCACGCGGAAATTGTAGTGCGGTGGCGGCGAGTCGATCGCCCACTCTAGCGTCGCTCCGCCCCACGGATCCGGACCCGCCGCCGCGCCTTTGCGAAGGCTCACCAGAACGTTCCACAGGAAGATCAGGATCGAGAAGCCGAGCAGAAGCGAACCCGCCGTAGACATCAGGTTCATCGTCTCGAACCCGAGTCCCTCCTGGTAGGTGAACGTGCGCCGGGGCATACCGTGCAGCCCGAGATAGTGCTGAGGGAAGAAAGTCAGATTGAACGCGAGCAGCATGATCCAGAAGTGGACCTTGCCGATCCCTTCACTGAGCAGCTTCCCCGTGATCTTCGGGAACCAGTAGTAGATACCGCTGAACAGGGCGAAGATCACGCCGCCGAAGAGCACGTAATGAATGTGCGCTACGACGAAATACGAGTCGGTCTGCTGCAGATCCGCCGCGGCCGAGCTGTGCATCACCCCCGAGAGCCCGCCGATGATGAACATCGCGATGAATCCAATCGCGAAATAGAGCGGAGTCTTCAGACGCAGTGACCCGCCCCACATCGTCGCGATCCAGTTGAAGATCTTCACTCCGGTCGGGATCGCGATCAGCATCGTGGTCGCGGAGAACACGGTGTTGGCGATCGGACCTAGACCGACGGAGAACATGTGGTGGGCCCACACCCCGAAGCCGAGAAAGGCGATCAGGATTCCCGAGTAGACCACGAAGGGATACCCGAAGAGCGGCTTTCGGCTGAACGTCGGGATCACCTCCGAGACGATCCCCAGCGACGGCAGGAGCAGGATGTAGACCTCCGGGTGGCCGAAGATCCAGAAAAGGTGCTGCCAGAGAAGGACATCGCCGCCCGCCGCGGGATTGAAGAACGAGGTGCCGAAGGTACGATCGAACATCAGAAGCACGAGCCCGACCGTGATCGCGGGAAAGGCCAGGATCAGCAGAAACGACGTGACGAAGGTCATCCAGGTGAACAGGGGCATGCGCCTCAGAGACATGCCCGGGGCCCGGAGGTTGATGATCGTCACGATGAAGTTCAGCGCAGCGGCGATCGAACTGACGCCGAGTATCTGCAGACCCAGCACCCAGAAGTCGATGCGGACACCGGGCGAGTACTGCGTGGATGTCAGATTGGCGTACCCGAACCACCCTGCGTCCGGCGCGCCGCCGAACAGAAAACTCGCATTGAGGAAGAAGGCCCCGAACACGAACACCCAGAGGCTGAAAGCGTTCAGCCTCGGAAAGGCCACGTCACGGGCCCCGATCTGGAGCGGAACCATGAAGTTGAAGAAGGCCGCCGACAGCGGCATGATGGCGAGGAACACCATCGTCGTGCCGTGCATCGTGAACAGCTGGTTGTAGAGATCCGGATCGATCAGCGTGTTCTCGGGCGAACCGAGCTGCAGCCGGATGAGCAGGGCCTCCAGCCCGCCGACACAGAAGAAGAAGAAGGCGAAGACGGCGTACATGATGCCGATCCGCTTGTGATCCACCGTGGTGATCCAGCTCCACACGCCCCCCGAGTAGGTTCCCTCCTGGGTGCCGGCATGGAGACCGGCGGCGTGGTGAGCGGCTGCTTCCTTGACTGCCATTCGGTTCTACGCTCCTACTTCAGGCTCTCGAGGTAGGCCACGAGAGTCCGAATCGTGTCCTCGTCCAGGTTCAGGTTGGGCATCAGAACTCCGGGCTTGATCTCCTCGGGATTCCGAAGCCAGTCGGCCATGTTCTCCGGCGTGTTCTCGAGAATGCCGGCGGCAATGGTCCGTCGACTCCCGATGTGCGTCAGATCCGGTCCGAGGACTCCCGCCGCGGGCGTACCCGCGATCTTGTGACATGCGATGCAGCCCGACTGCATGAACGCCTGGTTCCCGGCATCGAGGATGGCCCTAAGCTCCGGCCCGAGGGGGTCCTCCTGCGCCTCGGCGTCGGGCTCCGCCTCCTGGGCCGCTTCCTGCTGCCCCTCGACCGACTCCTCTCCAGCCCCTTCGGCCGGTGGCGCCGGAGCCGCCGTGTCGCCCG
>JARRPS010000201.1:0-4492 GCA_037382625.1 Gemmatimonadota bacterium
TTCGGGGAGGAGGCCGAGGTCGCCCTCGCGCTGAACCCGGGCTCGCCGAACTTCTCCGGGACGATCGGCTACCTGCTGGCCTGCGCCGGCGAGTACGAGCGCGGCGCGGCGCTGCTGCGGCAGGCGATCGCGCGGAATCCCTGCCACCCGCGCTGGTTCCACCACGGGCTGTTCCTGGTCCACCTCGCGCGGGGGGAGTACGACGAGGCCCTCCGGGAGGCCGACCAGGTCGGACACCAGGTCGCCTTCTGGGACCCGGCTCTCCGGGCGGCGGCACTCGGGAAGCTCGGCCGCGGCGCGGAGGCGGAGGCCTCGATCCGGGAGCTGCGGCGCCTCAAGCCGGATTTCGAGCGGCGGGTGGGCGAGCTCCTGCCCCGGTCCGTCGCGTCGGCCGACGTGCGCGAGGAGTTCCTCGACGGCCTGCGGCAGGCGGGATTCCGGATCGAGGGCTGATCAGCCGCCCTTGCTGGCGTACCAGGACTCGCCGCTCCCCAGGTCCACCCGGAGCGGCACCGAAAGCTCGATCGCACCCTCCATCTCCTCGCGTACGACCTCGGAGGCCTCCTCGACCCGGTCCTCGGGCACTTCGAATAGGAGCTCGTCGTGGACCTGGAGCAGCATCCGCACGGGCCCGTCGCCGAAGCGCTCGTGCAACCGGATCATCGCGAGCTTGATGAGGTCAGCCGCCGTCCCCTGGATCGGAGAATTCGTCGCGAGGCGCTCTCCGAAGCCCCTGACCCCCGGATTCCGTGAACGGATCTCGGGGATGTAGCGTCGGCGGCCGAGCAGGGTCTCGACGTAGCCTTTCTCACGGGCCGTATCCTTCATCGTCTCGAGATAGTCCCGCACGCCCGCGAAGCGCTCGAAGTAGCTCTCGATGAAATCCTCCGCCTCTCCGCGGGAGATCCCGAGCTGGCGGGAGAGCGACGCCGGCCCCTGCCCGTAGAGAATGCCGAAATTGATCGTCTTCGCGCGGTCCCTCATCGCCGGCGTCACCGCCTCGGGCGTAACCCCGAAGATCCGGGCGGCCGTCTCCCGGTGAATGTCGCCGCCGCGCTGGAACGCGTTGACGAAAACGGGATCGCCGGACAGATGGGCGAGCACCCGCAGCTCGATCTGCGAGTAGTCTGCCGAGATGAACCGGTGGCCCTCCTCGGGCACGAACCCTTTCCGGATCTCGCGCCCGAGCGGCGATCGGATCGGGATGTTCTGAAGATTGGGATCGGAAGAAGAGAGCCGTCCGGTGGCCGCGACGGTCTGGTTGAAGCTGGTGTGGATCCGGCCGGTTTCCGGATTCACCATCGTGGGCAGCTTGCGCACGTAGGTTGAGTCGAGCTTGTCGAGCTCCCGGTATTCCAGGATCAGCCGGGGCACCTGGTGGCCCTCCTCGGCGAGCTGCGATAGCACCGACTCGTCCGTCGAGGGCCCCGTCTTCGTCTTCTTGATCACCGGAAGCTCGAGGGTCTCGAACAGAAGGGTCCGCATCTGGGGGACCGAGCGCAGGTTGACCTCCGTCCCGGCCAGCTTCCGGATCTCGTCCTCCACCTGCTCGAGCTCGCCCGCGAACTTCTCGCCCAGCTCCGCGAAGAACCCCTCGTCGATCCGGATGCCCCGCATCTCCATCGCCGCCAGTACGGGCACGAGCGGCATCTCGATCTCGTGCAGCAGGTCCAGCATCTCGTGCGCTTCGAGGTCCTGGTTCTCGAGCTGGAAGAGCTCGAGCGTGACATCGGCGTCTTCCGCCGCGTATTCGGTCGCCCGGTCGAGAGGGACTTCGGCGAACGGAATCTGGGAGCGCCCGCTCCCGCAGACGTCCGAGTACGAGATCAGCTTCCGCTTCAGCCGTTCGAGCCCCAGCATGTCGAGGCTGTGAGACCGCTTCCCCGGGTCGAGCACGTAGGATCCGAGGGAGGTGTCGAAATCGACGCCTCCGATCGGGGCCCCGGCCCGCTCGAGCACGATCATGTCGTACTTGATGTTGTGGCCGACCTTCCGGACCTCCGGATCCGCGATGAGCGCACGCAGCTCCGACAACTCGTCCGATTGTATGGCGGGCAGGTTGGGCACTTCCGTCGTGTCGAAGGCGAAGCTCGGGTTCCCCTGGGCGTCCGGCACGCTCGAGGGAGGGCGGTGGGCGAACGGAAGATACCAGGCGCGGCCCGGCTCGGAGGCGAAAGAGATTCCGACGAGGTCTGCACGCATCGGGTCGATCGAGGTCGTCTCGGTGTCGATCGCGATCGTGCCGGCCTCTCTGAGCTGCCCGACGAGCTCGGAGACCATCTTCGGCTCCGTGACCAACTCGTAACGTCGCTCTTCGGCGTCCGTCCCGGGAACATCCTCGCCGGCCCCCGGCTCCTCCGGAGCGTACTCACGCGCCAGGCCGTGAAACTCGAGGTCGAGAAACAGCTCCCGGAGTCGGGCCCCGTCGGGTGGTTCTCGCCGCAGGGCCTCCAGGTCGAGCTCGACCGGCGCATCGGTGCGGATCGTGACCAGTTCCTTCGACAGACGCGCCGCCTCCGCGCTTTCCATCAGGGCCTTGCGGACGCGGGTCGACTCGATCTCGCTGGCATGAGCGAGGATGTTCTCCAGCGAACCGTATTCGGCGAGCAGCCCCGGCGCCGTCTTCGGGCCGATTCCGCGCACCCCGGGTACGTTGTCCGAACTGTCGCCGATCAGGGCCAGGTAGTCTACGACCTGCGCCGGAGGAACGCCGAGTCGCTCGGACGCGTTCTCAGGCGTAACCTCCGCTTCCTCGACGGCTCCCGCGCCACCGCGGCCCGGGTTCAGCAGGTGAACGTCGTCGTCGATCAGCTGGTAGAAATCCTTGTCCCCGGAAACGATGACCGTGCGAATGCCCTTCTGGCCCGCCTGATGCGCGAGCGTCCCGATCACGTCATCCGCCTCCCACGGTTCGACCTCGATCACCGGAACGCAAAACGCCTCGACCACCTCGCGACAGCGATCCATGGAGGCGGCCAGTTCGTCCGGCATCTTCTCACGGGTCGCCTTGTACTCCTCGAACATCTCCGTCCGGTAGCTGTCGCCGGCGTCGAGCACCACGCCGACGTAGTCCGGCTTGTACTCGTCCAGGATCCGGATCAGGAAGCGGGAGAGCCCGAAGGGCGCGGAGGTGTTCTCCCCCCTCGTGGTGGTGAGGGGGCGGCTGATCATCGCGAAGAACGCCCGGTAGATCAGAGCATGTCCGTCGAGCAGGAACAGCGTCGGGCGATCGGAATTCGGTTCTCTCACGGTCGGGCGTCACTCGCGGCAGGAGGAAAGAAAACGGCGCCCCGGTCGATCGCGGCCGGGGCGCCCTGTCCAGCAGGCTTGGAAACGGGAATGCGACGGGCCGATCAGACCTTGACGACGTTCGTCGCCCGCAGCCCCTTGTCTCCCTCCATCAGTTCGAACTCGACCTCCTGCCCCTCGGCTAGAGTCTTGTATCCGTCGGTGGTTATCGAGGAATAATGGACGAAGATGTCTCGCCCTCCTTCATCCTCGATGAACCCGTATCCCTTGGAATCGTGGAACCACTTGACCCTGCCTTTGGACATGGATGTCCTCCTGGTGAGTGGAACGACTGGCGGCCGCCCGTGATTGAGCACGGCCTGTGTGATGCTACCCCTCCACAGGGGGGTCGTCAACCGGAAATCGGCCGAGATCGTACAGGTGCCGATAGATGTGTCGGTATGCCGTTATCGTCTTGACGTAGATGCGCGTTTCCCGGAACGGAATTCGCTCCACCAGCAACTCGGCATCGGCCGCGAACTCCGGAAATTCACGCCAGCGGGCGTAGCGGTGCGGGCCAGCGTTGTACGAGATCAAGGCCGGGGCCAGCGCTCCTCCGTTCCGGTCCAGCAGTTCCCGCAAGTACAGGGTTCCGAGGTCGAGATTCACCTCGGCCACCTTGAGCTGGTCGGCTTCGAATCCCGAGATTCCGCTTCGACGCGCCAGCTCGGAACCCGTGCGGGGGAGGATCTGCATCAGGCCGACCGCTCCCGCGTGGGATGCGACCTCGCGGTCGAACTGCGATTCCCGCCTCGTAATCGCGGCTACGAGTGCGGGATCGAGATTCTGTCTCTGGGCGGCGGCACTCAGAGCTTCTTCGTAAATCAGCGGATAGACGCCACGGAGCAGGTCATCCGACCACGCGCCGGAACCGGAACGCCGCACGGCATCGGCCAGCGCCGTACCCTGCCACGTCCAACCGCGCTCATTGAGCAGCAACGCCAGCCTCAGTCGCACCTCGGGCGTCTCACCCGTCCTGTCCCGGGTCGAAAGCTCGCGGATCGCCCGGTCCCGCCAGCCCAAGTCGCGCAGCCGGTCCATTCTCTCCACGAGCGCCGTGTCACGAGAGCGCGGGTCGGAAAGCGGCGCCATCGCACGACGCGGGATCTCGTCCCAGGCGTCCAGGCCGAGAGAGGAGGCAGCCAGAATGCCATAGTAGGCCATAGGGTCGTAACCCAGCGCCTCTCGATAGAGCGCCTTGGCC
>JARRPS010000202.1:0-4465 GCA_037382625.1 Gemmatimonadota bacterium
GGCAGTGATTTCGTCGCCGAGAGCATCTCCCCGAGCAGGCCGTCGCTGAGCTCGCTGAAATTGTGCGATTTCCAATAATTACGCGCCCCGGGCGTGAGCAGCGGATCAAAGGCCTGCTGAAATCCCGCGAACGGAATCACGCCCACATGTTCGCCGTGCGGCGATCCCCACGCGCGCAGAGGTGCGATGAGCTTCTCCCCGACTTCCGGATCTCCCGCGAACACGAAGGCGAACACGACGACCTTGGTTCCGTGTACCTCTTCCGGAAGGAAGGGCAGCGGCGGCGCATCTCGCAACACCATCCAGACGGTGAGTTCGTCCGGGCAATTCCCGGTGAATTCCCGGTAGAAGGGTACGGCCGATGCGGCATCCGAGAACGGATGTACGACGAGCCCGCAGAGCAGATCCGGACCCATCGGGTGGAGTTCGAAGGTGAAGGAGGTGACCACGCCGAAATTGCCACCGCCGCCGCGCAGGCCCCAGAACAGATCCGAATGCTCCGATTCACTGGCTTCGACCATCTCGCCATCGGCCGTCACCACGTCGGCCGAGATCAGGCTGTCGATGGTCAGGCCGTGCTTCCGGCTCAGCCAGCCGAATCCGCCGCCCAGCGTGAGGCCGGCGATTCCCGTGGTCGAGTTGATGCCGACCGGGAGCGCGAGTCCATGCGAGAGGGTCGCGGCATCCACGTCGCCGAGGGTCGCCCCGGGCTGGACGACGGCCGTCATCGAGGCCGGATCGACTTCGACGTTTCGCATCTGCGAGAGATCGATGGTCAAACCTCCTGCGCAAAGCCCGCTTCCCGCGATGTTGTGTCCCGCGCCCCGGACCGAGATCAGCAGGTCATGCTCGGCCGCGAACCGGATCAGCGTCCGGACGTCTCCGGCGTCGGAACACAGGGCGATCAGGGCAGGCCGCGTATCGATCATCGCGTTCCACAGCTCGCGCGCTTCCTCGTAGCCGGGCGAGGAGGCCGTCAGCAGAGATCCCCCCATCCGGGACGCGAGGGAATCGAGAACTCCGCCTTCGAGCTCGATCGAGCCTCCATCCCCGGTCACGACGGTTACGTTCTCCACCTTCGACCTCCTGAATTTCTGTTCGAATCGCCTCGGATCGGATGGACGGGGCCGCACCTGAGTGCCGCGCTCGCGTCCGTCCGTTTGACCAGCGTACACAAGAAGCTGCGAAAACTGAACCCCGGGTGTGACATTGCGGCCGAGTTCGCCATCTTTCGGCTCTTTGTGGCCAGAAAACTGGAGTTTCTCGCACTCGAGTCCGGAGCTAAGCGTGCCGAATCGCCTTGCCGACGAGAAGAGCCCCTACCTGCTGCAGCACGCCGACAATCCGGTGGACTGGTATCCGTGGGGCGATGAGGCCTTCGATGCCGCACGGGCGCTGGATCGGCCGATCTTCCTTTCGATCGGTTACGCGACCTGCCACTGGTGTCACGTGATGGAGCGTGAATCGTTCGAAGACGAAGAGGTCGCCCGGCTGATGAACGACACCTTCATCAACGTCAAGGTGGACCGGGAGGAACGCCCCGACATCGACGGGATCTACATGGCGGTGGCGCAGATGATGGGAGGGCAGGGAGGATGGCCGCTGACGATCGTGATGACACCGGAGCGCCTGCCGTTCTTCAGCGGCACCTATTTTCCCCTTGAGAGCCGGTTCGGACGACCGGGCATGGTGGATCTCGTGCCCCGGATCGGCCACCTGTGGGCCACCCGGCGTGACGATCTGACGCATTCGGCCGACGCGATCCGGGCAAACCTGGAGAAGCTGGAGGCGGGCGCTGCAGGTAGCCGGGCCCCGGGACCGGAGACGCTGAGCCGGGGCTTCGAGGAGCTGGCGAGGGAGCATGACCCTGCCCACGGAGGGTTCGGCCGGGCTCCCAAGTTTCCGACCCCGCATCGGCTGCTCTTCCTGCTGCGCCACTGGCGGCGAACCGGAAACGCTCGAGCGCTGGAGATCGTCGAGCACACTCTCGACGCGATGCGGGCCGGAGGCATCTTCGACCAGGTCGGCTTCGGATTCCACCGCTACTCCACGGACGCCCGATGGCTGCTTCCTCACTTCGAGAAGATGCTCTACGACCAGGCGCTGCTCACGATGGCCTACACGGAGGCGTTCGAGGCGACGGGAGCCGAGCGCCACGCGCGTGTAGCGAGGGAGGTGATCGAGTACGTGCTGCGCGATCTGTCAGACGCCGCCGGTGGGTTTCATTCAGCCGAGGACGCGGACAGCGACGGTGAGGAAGGGCGATACTACGTCTGGACGGAGGCCGAGCTGCGCGACGTGGTCGGAGAGGAAGACGCCGACCTCTCGGTCTCCGCCTGGGGCGTGCGAGCCGAGGGCAACTTCGCCGACGAAGCCACCGGTCGAAGACCGGGCACGAACGTGCTGCATCTTCCCGTTCCGAAGGCGGTGCGCGCCGACGCGATCGGAATCGACCCGGTCGGATTCGAAGCCCGTCTCGAAGCTTCACGGCGACGGCTGTTCGAGCGGCGGAAGGCCAGGGTCCGGCCGCTCAAGGACGACAAGGTCCTTACCGACTGGAACGGCCTGATGATCGCGGCGCTGGCCAGGGCCGCCGTGGCGCTCGACGAGCCCCGTTATCTTGCCGCGGCCGAGCGCGCGTCCGACTTCCTCTGGTCCGTCATGTGGAGAGAGGACCGTCTGCTGCATCGATACCGCGAGGGTTCGGCGGAGATCGATGGAAACCTCGACGACTACGCTTTCCTGGCATGGGCCGAGATCGAGCTGCACCAGGCCGGCCAGGATCTCCGTCATCTCCGGCGGGCCCGGCAGCTCTCGGATGCGATGCTCGAGCGTTTCGGCGATGGACCTGAGCCGGGACTCTATTTCACCCCGGCCGGGCGCAACGATCTCATCGTTCGCCGCCGGGAGGTGTACGACGGCGCCATCCCATCGGGGAACTCGGCCGCGCTCTCCAACCTGGTCCGCCTCGCCCGGTTGACGGCCGAACCACGGTACGAGCGGGCGGCAGCAGGAATCGCGGAAGCGTTCGGGGCCGTCGTTGAGGCGCATCCCACGGCCTTCACCTGGTTCCTCGCGGGCCTCGAGTTCATCGCGGACGGAGGCCGTGAACTGGTAATCGCCGGCGATCCGGGCTCCCGCGAGGTCGCCGCCATGCTGAGGGTCTCTCGCCGCGGATACCGGCCTTACCTCGTGACGTTGCTGCGTCCGCAGGAAGGAGAGAAGCCCGGGCCGGAGGACGTGAACTCTGCCGAGTCGATCGCGCCGTTCCTGGCCGAATTCGAGGCCGAGTCGGGTTGCGAGGCGACCGCGTGGTTGTGTCGCGGGTTGATGTGCGAGCGTCCCGTCACACGTGCCTCCGAACTGGAAGATCTCCTGGACGCGGAGTCTTGAGGGGCGGGGGCGCCGCCGGGAATCGGCGCTTCCAGACGGATCTTCTCGATGTCAGGTGGACTCGGGATCGAGGTCCGGCTCCGTGCCGACATCCGGATCGGCACGGCCGTGCCGGACCCACCAGAGCAGATCATCCACCCACAGGCCGCCGAACAGCCACCCCAGAGCGCATCCGAGAAGCCAGCCCCCGCGGGTCGTCCAGCCCGTGAATACGATGATCGAGAAGGCCACGGCCGCGATCGCAAGTGTGTAGGCGAATGCCATCACCATTCGCCAGTGCATGCCGAGCTCGAGGGCCTTGAGGCCGAGGGTCAGCAGCAGCGCGACGAGAAACCCGATCAGGCTCCAGGCGATGAACTCCAACGCGATCTCTCCTCTCTCGGCGGCCCACTCCCGACTCCAGGGCCTCTGCTTGGGTCGAAGGCCCGACTCCCGTTGAGTATGGGCCGCAACGGGTCAGATTCGCTATGTTACGCCGCATGAAGCTTCCCTCGTTCGCACGGCTCGCGGAAGAGGCGGCCGCCGCGGCCCGACGGTTTCCGCTGGCGCTTCTCTGCGGCGTGATCGCCGCCGTCGCGGGAATCCTCCTCGTGGATGCCGGGGAGGGCGAGGAAGTCTACCTCCGGATTCTGTACGCGGCCTCGCTGGGCCTGCCCCTGTTCATCGGACTGGAAATGGTGGCCGAACGGCGTGACTGGAGCGTCGTCGGGCGGGTGGTCGCCATCTCGGCCGGGGCGCTGCTTCTCCTGGCGATCTACCTGCTGAGACAGGGGTGGTCGGAAGATGTGGCGCTCGATCGGTACTTTCAGCTCTGGCTCGGCCTGCACCTGTTCGTCGCGGTGGGTCCCTACCTCGGGGTGAACGAGCAGAACGGGTTCTGGCAGTACAACATGTCGCTGTTCCTGCGCTTTCTCGTCGCTACCCTGTTCGCTGTAGTTCTCTACTTCGGTCTCTCGATCGCTCTTCTGGCCATCGACAACCTCTTCGGTCTCGATGTGGATGGAGAGTGGTACGGGAGGCTCTGGTTCATTCTCGCGTTCGTCTTCCATCCCTGGTTCTTCCTCGGTGGAGT
>JARRPS010000203.1:0-12843 GCA_037382625.1 Gemmatimonadota bacterium
GGTACTCGATGTCGAATTCAGGCTCTCAGCGCGCTCCCAGGCGCCGGCCCGAAGGACAGTCCAGTCGATCTCGTCGCGGTGAAGCGAGTGCGTCTGCATGAGGTTGAGTGCGCGGTCGAGATATGCGGCTGAAGTGAGCTCCTGCTCGGCGGGTGAGTCTTGCGCAGCGTTGGCCGTGGACCCTCCGATGATGCAGAGCAGCGGAAGGACCCACGTCGCTCGCCTCATTGATCCCCCTGCGGACACCGAACGGTTCGGCATTTCTGCTTCGCGGGACGAAGCAGGACGCGCGCAGCGCACCCCGAGTATGCTGACCGCGCTGCAGCAAATGCTAGTTAGGGCGCCCTTCTGGAGTCAAGCAATCCGCTCTTACTGCGGGGACCGTGCGAACTGCGATCGTGTCTTCGTGGGTAGTCCCCGAGTCGATCCCGTAGTATCGGATGACGACTGCTGATGGATCGTCGAAGGTCACAAACGCTTCCCCCATCCCGGAAGCCCAGAGGCGGAAGATCGGGCTCGACTCGCTCATGGCGAGCCCGGTGTAGCAGTCGTTCGATCCCCGGTAACTGCCGATGGAGTCGGCGTCAGGGATCCGACCCAACGAGCGGTACCCAGAGTACGTCGCCTCATTGGCTGAGTCTGGCCGCAGTATTGCTAGTGCCCCCGCCTCGACGACAACATTCGCGAGACGGAGGTGCGACCCCCAGTTGGTGATGGTCCGAAAATCGGACACGTACACGGGGCCGTCGCCCCGATTCGCAACGACGATCGTGCCAAGGCCATCGAACTCGACAATCTCGACCTGATCCCGCCACGCGACCACTGCAGTTACATCCGGCCAGATCGAGATCAGGAACGCGATCGCCGTGACCGTGACGGATGCGATTCCCACGAGTGTGAAAGCGAACAGGATCTCGTTCCGCCAGCGATTCTGGTGGCTTCCGCAGCGTGCACAGAGACGGGCTTCCACCGGGATTGTGGCTGCACACTCTACGCACTCAGTCGTACCGTCGATCGGTTCGTCGATGTCGCTCTGCACCTTGCTCCCTGACTGTCGGTAGGGCGCCCTGACGTCTCGCGATTCTGCTGCACGGCCCGCCTGGTGACAAGCGCGGAGCGCGTACCCGACAGTAACCCGTGCCAGTAGCAATCGCTTGTTAGATGGCCTTGATCTGCGCCTTAGTGGTTCGGTAGTCTTGCCGCCCACTCGGCGAAGCGATCACCCTGCACGGGCTCGCCGTGGCCAAAGCACACGATAGTCGGCCGCAGGTCGGCCAAGAGACGAAGCGAGCGACGGTTCGTGACAGGGTCGTAGGTGGCGCTATAGAACGGCTCTCGCAATCCAGAACGAAAGGTCGCGGGGTTTCGATGGAAGGCTACGTCGCCAAGGATCATCAGGCCGTCACGCTGTCGCCAAAGCGAGATGTGACCAGGTGTGTGGCCAGGAGTCGCGAGGACTTCGAAATCGGCCACTCGATCCCCGTCACTCAGGGTCCGAGTCACTTCGTGCCCCGGGCCTCCGAAGAGTCCGGCGAGGTATGCAGCCGGGCCAGGACGCGAGACTGAGTGAAAGGAGCCGCTCTCCGCGGCATGGCGATCTGCTGCACCACACCAAAGGGGAACCGCTCGTTGAACGCAAAGTGCATGCGATGCGCCCTGGTGGTCCGGGTGGGCGTGCGTGAGGACGTGCGCCGTGACAACGCGATCCGAAAGAACACGGAGAAAACGCCGGCGGGTCAGGGGTAGGCCCGAATCGACGACTACGTCCCCGACGAGGTAGGCGTTGAGATTGCCCAGCGGCAAGAGCGATAGCATCCAGACGTCCGGGGCCAGTTCACGCAGCGAAGTAGCTACAGGCACCTCCCCTCAGAGCCAACGATCTGGTCCCGCTCACGTGTCCAGTGGCGCGGCCTTCTAACGGCGAGCGCGTGAGCTGCGCGCCGGTTCAGTTCGATTGCCCATCATGGTTCCGCGTCGGCTCCAGGCGCGTGTCAGGAGTCGATCTCCTTCCCTGAAGTGATCCATGGCTGAGTCGGCGACTGAGGCTGTGCTTGGGCTCAATGGACTTCTGGTCGATCAGCCAAGCGAAGAAAAGGCCGATCCCAGAGAGGGACCCGGCTGCGAGCAATTCACCTCCAGCCAGCATCAGCCATCCACCTACCAAGGACAGCCCGGAAACGAGAGCCATCCCGGCGACGATGAGCCGGTTCAAGACGCGGCCGGTGTGATCCTCCGGCACCAAGACCGTTTTGGGTTCGTCCCGCCTCACTCGACTCGTACTCCTAACGGGTACTCCTAACGGGTTTGCGCTTCAGCTGCGCGGCCACGATGGCCGTCGCGTCTGGCGCCCACAAATCTACTCCGCGTCAGCTGCTAGCGCTTGTTAGGAAGTGTCTTGCGAACCGGAGTCGGCTGTTGCTAGCAGACTAAGCCGAGATCTCGACGTAGTCGGACGAACTCTGCGGCTCCGGCACCGGCTCGCCCTGCTCCCGAAGCCCGGCAACGTGGAACTCGATCGCTTCGCGCATCGCCTGCTTCACTTCGGAGTCAGAGGCACCGGTCGCGAGGCAGCCGGGAAGATCAGGGGAGTAGGCGGAGAACCCTGTGGCCGTCTCTTCGATGACAATCAGGTAGCGTCGCGTCATTTGAGTCCTGCCTGCTTCAGGAGGCTGGCGAGCGTGCCAGGTGCGAGTTCGTCGCTCGGCTTGCCCGCGACAGTCACCAGGCCGCGCTTCTCCCGATGCTTGTACTGTCGGTGACTACCCCGGGTTCGGGCAAGATACCAGCCGTCCCTCTCCAGGAGCCGGATGACGGCTCTGACCTTCACCAGGCCCTCGCGGTTGAAGTCTCACTCTTCCGAGTTCGGAAGGAGACTACGCGAGGGGTATCAACGTCTTCCTACCGTGGTGCGTTTCAGCTGCGCGCCGCGATGGCGCGACTCTCATTCCAAATGTATCCCGCGTCAGCTCCTAACGCTTGCTAGGTAGCACCCCAGCTGCCTGCTACCTCGCTAGTAGCGAGTCGAGAGCAGTCGTGACGCGACCGGCGGCGGCCCTCATGTCTCGGAGGTTGCGCAGCATGTTCACCTGGACAGTATAGAGCGGCTCAGCCGAAGAGATGGCCAGCGTGCTGAAGAGGTCGAAGCTCGTCGGCACCGAAACCGACATCCGGGCCTCTCGAAGCTCCGGATCGTCAAACACGACACCCGCGCGACGCAGGTCTTGGAGTGGGCCTAGGTAGTACAGGTCAGCGGATACATCGAGATGGAGCCGGTAGAGCCTCTCGGCGAAATTGAACTCCGTGAGGGCCGCGATAAGAGTTGCGCTTCGGGCCAACTCAATGGATCCAGTAGAAAGCGCCGTACGGTAGCTTGCCACAGTGGCTTCGAAGAATGCAATGTCGCCGACGCCTGAAAAGAGAAACGCGAGCGAGTCATGGGACATGTCGCTCCTAAGACGCGCAGCACGAAGGTAGCCACCGGTCCGTGCCACCACTGCCTCGCCGTGCTCGATCGCCCGGTCTAGGTCTTCCGACGTCGCAGCGAAGTCCGCGTGCAACGCACCTAGCAGCTCAATACGCTGCACGGCTTCCTGGCGTCCATCCCAAGCGGCGTCAATCGCAAACGCGAGAAGAATCGACAGTACGATTAGAACAGCCTCCGCGAACAGGAAGGCCAACCGGCTCTTGTCTTGGGTCAAAAACCTCTCCGCTATCCGGAATGTGTTGCTACCTAACGGATTGGAATTCTGCTGCCGCACCGGCCGGCTCACGAACCCGAGGCGCTACCGGACGGGCCGAACGGCCTCCGCGGACAGCAGCAATTCCTTGTTAGAGCGCGGTCCGCCGCGACGGAGTGGGGGTGGTGCCTACTCGACCGTCACCTCACCCAACTTCACGTCTACTCCGCGACGTAGCGTGTCATGGATCTCTGCGACGCGGTCTGTTTCCGCCAGCAGCGCGCGTATCGCGGACTCCGGCTCCGGACTCTCCACCCGAACCGCGTAGCGCACGTTCGACGCAGGATCGCCGCGACCTGCGAACTCACCAGTCACAGTCACCTCGACCCGATCCACTCGGAGCTCAGCAAGTCCTGCCTCGCGGTAGACGTCGTTGCAGTAGCACGTCGCCAACGCCAGGAAGAGAAGCTCGCCTCCATTGACCGTCGATCCAGCGCCATCCGCCTTCGCTGGGATGGCGACCAACTGGCTTCGTCCCTTCGTGGACACCTCCGCTGAATGGGACCCGACGGAGTTCCGGACAGTCGCTGTGATCTCCATGGACTCCACGTCTCCGAGCCGCGGTCTAACGGTGAGCGCTTGAGCTGCGCGCCCAGATCATTTGTTGTTCGCCCACTATGGCCCCGCGTCGGCTCCAGGGCGCGTGTAAGGTGGCCGCCCTGGTGCGGAGAGGAGACCCGAGCAAGCCTGGGTTTCAGTCGGGACCGGGACGCCGACGACCATGAGACCACTCCCTCTACTCGACGTGTCCCTCATACGAGAGGTAGCCGTCTCCGAAGTTGCCACGGATACGCAGCGTTCCTCGCATGCCCTGGCCGAAGACCAAACGTCCCTCGACGTCTCCGCCCGCCTTTACCGTCGCCGTATAGGTGAAACGCCCAGTCTCCCTGGCACCGTCGTGTGTTCCGGTGAACGTGCCATGCGCGATCCACTGCTCGTCGAACGTGCCCATCGGAGCCCCACAGGCACCGGCCACGAGGATGCGATAGTCCGCTTGCAGAGAGCCACTCAGGGAACCGGTGATGGTATAGGGTTGAGTCAGATCGATGACGCAGGACTCGCCGGCGTCCACCTTCGTCGGCGGTTCGAGAGGGGGACCCAAGGGTGAGAACGCACCGGTTGTGGAAGCCGCTTGGGTCAACTCTTGGGCTGTTGACGTGGCCGGCACGAGCAGGAGGCCGATGAGGAGGCCTATTGTCCACATGCGTGCGCTATCCAGCATCATCTTCCATCCTCATACCAGCCACCTAACGGTTAGCGCCTGAGCTGCGCGCCCAGATCATCTGTTGTCTGCCTTCCATGTTCACCGCGTCGGCTCCAGGCGCGTGTTAGGTCGTTTCAATTGAGAGTAGGGCGTCCTGATACTCAATCCAGTCAAACGCGAACGACGTGACGCTGGAAAAGAGAATCGGGTCCTGCTCGATATCGTAGTGGAATCCCATGTCTTCCCAGAACGCGGTGTCGTGATCGCGTCTAATACGTGCACCGATCGGGTTCCCGTCATACCCCCCGCACATTCCGCAGACGAACAAGGCGGTGGCGCGAGAGTTCAGGTCAGGCTCGCTAGCGAGAAGCAGGCGCGCACGTGCTCCATCGACGGTGCCGAGAGCCGAGACATGGTCAACATGGACTCGCTCGTGCCTTCGCAGACGATCCTTGAGCGAGACCCCGGCGATAACAAAGTCGTAGCCAGCGTCATCACAGTGGATGATGGAAAACGTGTTGTGCTTCGTCATTACCGACCTAACGGTCAGCGCCTGAGCTGCGCGCCCAGATCATTTGTTGTTCGCCCATGATGGCCCCGCGTCGGCTCCAGGCGCGTGTTAGAGGGCTTCTTCACTCTTGCAGTGGCTTGGGGTCGCCATCCCAGAAACGGTTTAGCTTGTCCCACCACTGCTTGCTTTCGGGCTCCAGGAACGGTTCGAACTCTCGAGCCAATTCCTCTCCCGCGAGATTCTGAATGCCCTCCAGGAGACCAATGGTCGCCGCTTCGCTTACGTAGTCATCGCCGTCGAGATGGAGGCGCTCCACGATTGAAAAGATCGTTGGGAAGAAGGTCGTTTCACCATTCTTCATCGAATCGACCAGGAATCTCGCCACCTGTCCCAAGTGAGCGTAGAGAAGCTCCTCGTCATAGGAAGTGTCTGAGGCATACCTATCCCACGCGGAGCGAAATGAGGGTGCCGCTTCCAGAAACAACGGCATCACCTGCTCTTTCCTGATCACCTCGGACAATGTCCCTCTAACGGTCAGCGCCTGAGCTGCGCGCCCAGATCATTCTTTGTTCGCCCACCATGGTCCCGCGTCGGCTCCAGGCGCGTGTTGGGCAGCATACTTACGTCGATAGCGCAACGAATCCTCGGAGGGTCGTGGCTAGGAGCCCGGGATCGAAGGGGAATCCGAACTCGAGCCGCTGGGAGAATTGCTCGGACGACCTCCATACAAGGAACCCTGACACCCCCGTGTGACCACTGCTGTCGATCACCGTGAATTGGACTTCGAACTCCTCCTCGGACGCCCCACGCAATACCGCCGTGCCCTTCCTTGCGCGCTCAAGCTCCTTCAATGCTGCAACGAACGCTTCCCAGTCTGCGCTTGTGACCCAGCACTGATCGTTGCCGGAATAGCCTCGGACTGAAACGGAAACGTTCAGCAGAAGATCCCTGTCGCCTGGCGTCCCGGGCGGTCCAACATCCGCCCTATCGATGGCGAGCCGCTCGCCGGAATTACCGCGAAGTTCCAACGCTGTCTGCCCAACTCCTAATAGACATCCGAACCGAACACGCGATGCCCGCACGACGGGTCGGCCTAAACTCCCAGCAGATGTGCCGAACATGGGCCTCCGAAACGGGGTGCCCTCCAAAGTCGTCCGGCGTGGATATGTCGGCGCGAAAGATACGCTCGAGCGGCGATCCGGCACTACTGCGGTGTGGAGGTCGCCGCCGGGAGTGCTCTCGAACTGGGACAGGATCGTGACAAGTCGCTCCCTCCGGTCCTCGTTGCGAGGCGTGTAGAATCGGGCCTAGATGCACGAAAGGCCCGATTTCTCCGGCCTTACCGCGAGTGGAGCCGACCGGGATCGAACCGGTGACCTCCTGCTTGCAAAGCAGGCGCTCTCCCGACTGAGCTACGGCCCCAGGTGCCGCCGATATCGACGGGCCGACCAAGGTACAGGACCCGGCGGCCGGCTGGAAGTGCCTTCCCTTCGCCGAGCCCGCATGTAACGATCGTGTCACGGTCTCCTGCGCCCGGCCACCCGGACCACCCGACCCCCCTATATTATAAGGCTCGGCACGAAGCACGCGATGAAGTCGAACCGACTGAGGGCATAGACGAGATACCGGGAGGAGCCGGTGCACTACCCACCTACGGCCAGGCTGCTGTTGATCCGGCACGCGATCGCCGAGGAGCGCGACCACTTCGCGACGACCGGTCGCAGCGATGACGATCGCCCCCTGACCGATAAGGGCCGCCGGAGGATGGGGCTGGCGGCGAAGGGCCTTCGGGCGTTGATCGAGGAGATCGACCTGCTGACCACGAGCCCGCTGATTCGGGCGGCGGAGACGGCCGACATCATCTCCGAGGAATTCGGAGGGACGCCTGTCGAAGAGGTCGAGATGCTCGCGATGGGACCGGCCGACGCTTTTCTCTCCTGGTATCGCACGGTGGCGGACACGGGGCTCGTCGCCGTGGTCGGGCACGAGCCCTATCTGGGCGAGTGGGCGAGCTGGTTGCTGGCCGGACCTGCGGCCGACTTCATGGTCTTCAAGAAAGGCGGGGCCTGCCTCCTGGAGTTTCCGGACAGGATCGATCCGGGCCGGGCGGTACTGCAATGGCACCTCGCCCCCGCTCACCTGCGGACCCTCGGAGGCCGGGCGTGAGCGCGCCGGAATCGCGACGAGACGGCCTTCTCGGGGCGCCGGCCCGCGAGAGTGTCCGACGGATCTCATTGGGGCATCTCAACAGCGCGAGGGCGGCGCTGGCCCGCATGGACGCGGCCGACGATGAGGAAGCGCTGCACGATTTCCGCGTCAGCCTGCGGAGACTGCGCACCATCCTGAAAGCGTACCGCCCGCTCCTGAAGCCGGAAGTGCGGAAGAAGGATCGGCGTGCGATCCGAAAGCTGACCCGCTCGACGGGTGCCGGCCGCGACGCCGAGGTACTGCTGGCGTGGCTCGAATCGGTCCAGTCGGACCTCGCTCCTTCCGAAGGACCGATGGCGGAACGGCTCGCGACGGAGCTACGCGAGGAACGCGACGCCGGCTATGGGGCCGTGCTCGGTTCGGTCCGTCCCCGGTTCCGGAAGATCGATAAGCGGCTTCGGGACCGGCTCGGCTCGATCGACCTCCCCGACCAGCCGACCCGCCCCGGAGAGGAGCGAAGCTTCGCGGCCGTTCTGTATCGGATATTCCCGGTCTATGCGGCGGACCTCGCGGAGGCGGTGGCCGAGATTCACACGCCCGATGACCACGATGCGGTGCACGCCACCCGTATTCGAGGAAAACACCTGCGGTACCTTGTCGAGGCTCTGGCGCCGGAGGTCGAGGGGGTGGAGGCCCTCGTGGAACGCCTCAAGGGTCTG
Source organism: Gemmatimonadota bacterium (assembly GCA_037382625.1). GTDB lineage: Bacteria > Gemmatimonadota > Gemmatimonadetes > Palauibacterales > Palauibacteraceae > Carthagonibacter. The sequence goes on from JARRPS010000203.1 coordinate 8,320, forward strand.
CAGGATGCGCTGGGAGATCTTCGCGACGCACAATTGCTCGAACTCAGGGTTCGGGCCTCGGACCTGGCGGTGGAAGGATCGGGGGAGGCGACCGGCTCCGGAGAGGCCGAGCTCGGGGCGCTCCTCCGGAAGGAGCAGGCGGAGAGGTTCGCCGCTTTTCAGGCGGCCTGGCAGGGACCGGCTCGGGCCGACTTCCTTGCGGAAGTCGAGGCGATCCGTCGTCGTCTCGCGGATGCGACACCCGACCCGCTGGAGATCGAGCGGAAATATCTGCTCTCCGGGCCGCCCGAGGTGACGGAGGGCAGATCGGCCCGCGGAATCGAGCAGGGCTACCTGCCCGGGGATCGGATCCAGGAGCGGCTCCGCCGGATCACCGAAGCGGACCGGATTCTGCACGTTCGCAGTATCAAGCTGGGAAGCGGACTGGTTCGGATGGAGGTTCAGGAGGAGATCGAGCCGGAGCTGTTCGATCGGCTCTGGCCGCTCACCAAGGGCCGAAGGCTGACCAAGAGACGCTATCGGTTCGCATCGGCCGGTCTGGTCTGGGAAGTGGACGAGTTCACGGACCGCGACCTGTGGTTGGCGGAAGTGGAGCTCGCGACCGCGGACCAGGAGAGCAGCCCGCCGGACTGGCTGAAACCGTTGATCGTCCGCGAAGTGACGGATGATCCCGACTATCTGAACGTGAACCTCGCCCGGTAGGAAGCTCGTGGCCGATACGTACGCTCCGTCCGTGGAACGCACCGCGCTGATCTCGCCGGGGGAGGGACGCCCGGTTCCCGATCCCGACCCGGGTGGCGGGTGGGACCTCGACCGCGCCGAGCTGTACCTGAACCGCGAGCTCACGTGGCTGGGATTCAACTGGCGGGTGCTCGGTATGGCCGAGGACGACCGGACCCCCCTTCTCGAGCGGTTCTTCTTCCTCTCGATCATGAGCTCGAACCTGGACGAGTTCTTCATGAAGCGGATCGGCGGTCTCAAGCAGCAGCTCGAAGCCGGCGTGAAGACCCTCAGCCCCGATGGTCGCTCGCCGCGCGAACAGATCGAGGAGAGCTACGCCCAGGTGCGGCAACAGGTGACTCGAAAGCGGGAACTGGCCCGACGCCTGTTCGGCATGCTCGAGGATCACGGGATCCGCATCCACCGTTGGGAAGATCTGGGTGAGGAAGATCAGGAGTGGCTGCGAAACCACTATGTGCAGAACGTTTTTCCGCTCGTCACCCCCCAGGCGACGGACCCCGCGCACCCGTTTCCCTTCGTGTCCAACCTCTCTTTGAACCTGCTGGTCACGCTGCACTACCCGGATGACGACCTCGAGTCGCTGGCGCGGGTGAAGGTGCCGCTCGGACCCGGCGTCCCGCGGTTCATCCGTCTGCGGGACTCCCACGACTACGTGCCGCTGGAGAGCGTGATGGAAGGGAACCTGGATCTGCTCTTCCCAGGCATGGTCGTCGAGAGCTGTGAGCAATTCCGGGTCACCCGGAACGCCGACACCGAGCAGGATGAGGAGACCGCGGACGACCTCCTGTCGATGATCGAGACCGAGCTCAGGTACCGGAGATTCGCCCCGATCGTACGCCTCGAGGTCGGAGCGGGGATGACGTCTCGACACAGAGGGATGCTGGCCGCCGAGCTGGGCCTCGACGAAGCACAGGACGTGTTCGAGGTCGAGGGAATGCTGGCGTTGCGCGACCTGATGGAACTGGCCTCGATCGAGGTCGCCGATCTGCGATACGAGCCCCACCACCCGGTGGACAATCCGGCTTTCGTGGACGACCGCAGCATCTTCCACATCATCCGGGATGCTGGATCCGTACTGGTGCATCACCCCTACGAGTCGTTCCACAGTTCGGTCGAGCGCTTCCTCGAGGAAGCGGCCGAGGATCCGAAGGTGCGGGCCATCAAGATGACCTTCTACCGCACCTCGGCCGAGTCGAAACCGATCGAGTACCTGATGGAGGCGGCCCGCAACGGCAAGCAGGTGGCGGTGGTGATGGAGATCAAGGCCCGTTTCGACGAGGCCGCCAACATCCGCTGGGCCAGCAAGCTCGGAGCGGCGGGCATTCACGTCACCTATGGCGTGCTCGGGTTGAAGACCCACTGCAAGTCGATCATGGTCGTCAGACAGGATTACGACGGACTCCGGCGCTACTGCCACGTCGGCACCGGCAACTATCACGCGGGCACCGCGAGGGGCTATTGCGATCTTGGCCTGTTCACCAGCGACGAGCAGATAGGACGTGATCTCACCGAGCTGTTCAATTATCTGACCACGGGATACCGGCCGAAGCGGGAGTACGGAAAACTGCTTCCGGCCCCGAAGATCATGAAGCCCGCGATCCTCGCGAAGATCGCCCGGGAGATGAAGCACGCGGAGGCCGGCGAGCCGGCGCGGATTCAGTTCAAGTTGAACGCCCTCGAGGACCCGGACCTGACCCGGGCGCTCTACGAGGCCTCACAGGCCGGGGTGAAGGTGGACCTCATCGTCCGGGACACCTGCCGTCTCCGACCCGGAATTCCGGGTCTGTCGGAGAACGTGAGGGTCGTGAGCATCCTCGGACGGTTCCTCGAGCACGCACGGATCTACTACTTCCGAAACGCCGGCGAAGAGGAGTACTGGATCGGGTCGGCCGACGCGATGCGACGCAACCTCAAGAACCGCGTGGAGCTGCTGGCGCCCGTCGAGGCTCCGGCGCACCGGGAGACGCTCCGCTACATCATCGATCGACAGATGGCGGACCGGAGACTGGCCTGGGAGATGCAGCCCGATGGGAGCTGCGTGCAGCTGCTGCCGACCACGGAGGCCGAAGATATGGGAAGCCAGGAGCGGTTCATCGGCGCGGCCGGGGCCCGGAATTTCGAAGCTACGCGCCTCCGGCGTCGGAAGCCACTGACTCCGGGGCGGCACTGGGCGTAGGACGCACCGACCCGTCACCGAACAGGTTCTCCTGGGAGGGCGGGCCTACAGTCGGCACCCAGCTGATCTTCGCTTTCCGTCCGAACGCTTCCTCGAACAGGTCGGCCTTCCGGTTCGCGTCCCACACGTCCACCTCGGGATTCGCTGGCGCGGTGGCTCCGATCGCGATCCGGTTCTTCCCGACCTCCACCTCGAGCTCTTCGATCGACTGACCGTGCGTGCGGTCGAGACCATCCACGATCCGAAGGATGCCGGCGAGCTTTCGGACCCGGTCCCGGTCCTCCTCCGGCAGCCGCGTGAATTCTCCGTGCGACTTCTTCGGGTGCGCGCGGCGGTGATAACGGGCGATCAGGGCGATCAGCTCGATCTCGCGTCCGGTGAAGCCGGGAAGGCCGCTCTGGCTGATGATGTGATAGGAGTGCTTGTGATGCTTGGCGTGGCTGATCAGGTAGCCCACGTCGTGCAGGAGCGCGGCCGCGATCAACAGTTCCCGATCGGCCGGATCGAGATCGAACGGGCCGGCCAGGGCATCGAACAGATCGCCGGCGAGACGCGCGGTGTGCTCGCAGTGCGGCTCGTTCGACTGGCACTTCCGTCCGAAGGTGCGGACCCAGTTCATCCGGTTCTCGTGGAGCGGTCCTTCGGCCTGTTCCGGGAAGCGGCGACCCATCATCTCCAGCAGAACGCCGTCTCGGATGCCCCGCTCGTTCACGACGATCCGCTGCACGCCGAGCGCCTTTACGAGTCGCTCGATCGCCGCCGCGCCCGAGAGAATGATGTCGGCCCGATCGGGATTGAGCCCCCGGATCTGCTTTCGCTGCTTGAGCGGGACCTCCTTGAGCCGGTCCATCAGGTGCACGAGGTCGGCACGGCTCAGCACGTAGCCGTGCGTGATGCGCACCTCTCCGTAGCGCTCGAACTGGGCCATCGCCGCCAGGGCCGAGAAGGTCCCTCCACTCCCGATCATCGTCGGGGTCGTGAAGGTGGGCTTTCCGATGTGACGGCGGATCTCCCTGCGGATCTCGCGTCGCAACGATTTCCAGTCGTGCTCGCGGATCGGGTCGGAGTGGACGTACTCATCGGTGAGCCGGACGGCGCCCAAAGGCAGCGAATGGACCTCGTCGATCACGGTTCCCACGACGAGGATCACCTCCATGCTCCCGCCGCCGATGTCCACGATCGATGTCGGGCTGTCATCCAGTGGGAAGTGCTTCTTGACGCTACGGAAGGCGAGGCGCGCCTCCTCGTCGGCGGAGATGATCTCGACCTCGACGCCGTGCCGCTCCTGTGCTTCGCGCACGAAGTCGCCGCCGTTCTCGGCCTCCCGCAGGGCGCTGGTTCCGATCACCCGCAGTTCGTCCACGCCGTTTCCTTCGGCGATCGCCTTCATCGTGCCGATCACGGCGAGGGAGCGCTCGAACGCCTCCTCGCCGATCCGACCGGTGTCGTACAGGCCCTCGCCGAGACGGGTCTGGGCGCGCTCGTCATCGAGGATCCGGTAGGTGGCGGGGCTCTCCACCTCGGCGACCACGAGGCGGATCGAATTGGTGCCCACGTCGATGGCTGCGAGGCGGGGCGGGCTCGGGAACCTGTCCATGTCTGAAAGT
>JARRPS010000204.1:0-4427 GCA_037382625.1 Gemmatimonadota bacterium
TCGGGATCGACGGTGAGCAGGTGGAATCGGTCAGCGATCTGCAGACCAAGATTCGAAAGTACGAGCCCGGCGAGACGGTGCGGGTGGAAGTCGTCGATTACGACCGCGGGCGGCGCACGGTTTCGGTGCGCCTGGACGAAGCGGAAGCACTCCAGTCCGCCAGTGCGGCTCCGGAAGTAGCCGAGGAGGCACCCGACCCGCTGGGCCTGGTCGTGGAGGGGATCTCGGCCGATGCCCGGCAGGCGCTGGACATTCCGAACGAGGTGGACGGAGTCGTAGTGACCGACATGAACCGGTTCGGACAGTTTGCGCAGCGCTGGCAGCGAATGAGCAGGAGCGAGAATCCGGTGATCGTCAGCGTGAACCGCACGGAGGTGCGCAGCGTGGCGGACTACAGGCGAGAGATCGCCCGGGTCGGCCCCGGTGACGTCGTGAGCCTGCTGGTCTACGATCCGATTCAGAAGGGCACGGTTCCCGTCAGCGTCCCCCTTCCCTCGACCCCGCGCTGACTCGAAACGGGGCCAGGAGGTTCGCGGGCGGTGCTCTCCGGAAGTCGGAGGGCGCCGCCCGCATCCTGTTCAGGCAGGGCCCGGCGAATCGTGGCCCGTATCGGGCTGTGGGGTTAGAATGACGGTCGCTCCTTCCCGGCCAGCGAAAGTGGCGGAACTGGCAGACGCGCCAGCCTTAGGAGCTGGTGGCCGAGAGGCCGTGGGGGTTCGAGTCCCCCCTTTCGCATCGCATCCAGATCTCCAGAAGTGAGAGTCGGTTGATGGCAGACGAGAAGATAGAAACGAGGGGCGCCGCGGATAGCGGGATCGACGTGGCGGTCGAGATCGGAGACGGGTGGTCCCGACGCCTCACCATCACGGTGGCGCCGGAACGGGTCGCTCGCGCCCGGACGAACGAGCGGAATCGGCTTTCGAAGTCCATCCGCCTGAAAGGGTTTCGCAAGGGACGCGTTCCACCCGACGTCGTGGAGCAGAGGTTCGGTACGGAGCTGGACCAGATCGTTCAGGAGCGCCTGATCGAGGACGCCTATCGGGAGGCCGTTGACACGACGGAGCTTCAGCCGGCCGGAGCGGCGAGCGTCTCGAACGTCCAGTACGCGCCCGGCGAGCGGCTGACCTTCCAGGCGGAGGTCGAGATCATGCCGACGATCGAGCTTTCGAGGGTCGGCGGATTCCGGTTCAAGCGACAGACCGCCCCCGTCACCGAAGAAGAAGTCCAGCAGATCCTCGACCGCGTCCTCTCCGACTTCGCCGAGTGGCGGGAAGTCGACCGTAAGGCGGCGCAGGGGGATCTGGTGGCCGTGCGTGTCGCACCACTGGCCGAGGGGGATGCAGAGCCCTCCGAGGAAGCGAAGCCCTACCGGTTCGTCCTCGGATCCGGCCAGGCGCTGCCGGACGTCGAACAGGCAATCACGACACTCCGAGCCGGCGAGTCAGGAGCGTTCCTGGTGGAGTTTCCCGGTGAGGGCGAGGCCGCCGAGCCCGAGAACCGCCGGCTGTTCGTGGCCGTTGATGCGGTCGAAGAGCAGGTGTTGCCCGAGCTCGACGATGAACTCGTGAAGAGAGCCACGGGAGGTGCCCAGGAGACGACGGACGAGCTGAAGAACGTCATCCGCACGGACCTCGCCCGCCACCATGCGGAAGAGGCGGAAGGCAAGCTCCGCGGGGCGATTCTCGAATCCCTGATCGACGCGAACGGATTCTCGCTCCCCCGCGCCCTGGTCGATCGCTATCTGGATGGAATGCTTCGTGCGCCGGAGGGCTCGGACCCCGGCGAACTCAGGCAGGCTCGCGAGTCGCTCGCGCCTCATGCCGAACGGCAGATCAAGGAGGAGATGATTCTGGATCGTCTCATCGAACGCGAGGGTCTGCGGGCGGGGGACGAAGAGATCGACGCGCGCATCGCGGAGCTGGCCGAGCGGAGCGGAGCTTCGCCGGGAACCGTGCGCCGTCAGCTCGCAAAGGAAGGCCAGCTCGACTCGCTCAAGCGCAGCATCGAGGTGGATCGGGCCTTCGAGTACCTGAAGTCGCAGTCGGAGATCGAGGACGCGAACTGACCGAAACGGAAACCCCTCGCGGGATCCGGGTAGGATGTCGGGTCGGGAGAGGACCGGCCCCAGTCTGCAGAGAACGGAAGCCATGACGATTTATGCCCCGTACGTGATCGAGCGGTCCAGCCGCGGCGAGAGGAGCTACGACATCTTCTCCCGTCTCCTGATGGACCGGATCGTATTTCTCGGCACCCCGATCAACGATGACGTAGCCAACGTCGTGATCGCGCAGCTCCTTTTCCTCCAGGCGGAGAATCCGGAGCGGGACATCAATATCTACATCAACAGTCCCGGGGGGAGCGTGTACGCCGGGCTGGCGATCTATGACACCATCCAGTACATGTCGGCGCCGGTGGCCACGATCTGCATGGGAATGGCGGCCTCGATGGGCGCCTTCCTTCTCGCGGCCGGAACGCCGGGCAAGCGATCCGCTCTGCCCAACTCCCGGATCATGATTCACCAGCCCTCCGGAGGCTCACAGGGTACGGCCGCCGACATAGAGATCCAGGCGCGCGAGGTTCTCCACGCGAGGGAGCGCCTGAACGCGCTCCTCGCGCAGCATACCGGGCAGTCGATCGACCAGATTGCCGAAGACGTCGACAGGGACCGCTACATGTCTCCGACCGAAGCCCGCGACTACGGCATCATCGACCGGATCATCGAGCCTGCCGATGGCAGCAACGGTGGTCGTGAATCGGAAGCCGAAGCGGTCGAGCGAACGGGACCGGAAGCGGTCGCCGACGTCGATACCGACGACTGACCCGGGAACCGAGAGGAAACGCGCATGCCAGGCGACAAGCACCTTCGCTGCTCTTTCTGCGGGAAGTCCAAGGACAGCGTCAAGAAGTTCATCTCCGGGCCGAACGTCTACATCTGCAACGAGTGCATCTCGCTCTGCAACGAGATCCTCGCCGAGGAGGAAGACCGCGAGGCCGCTGCGCAGATCACCGAGGTCCTCAGCCCGATCGAGATCAAGGAGGTCCTGGACGAGTACGTTATCGGACAGGAGCAGGCGAAGAAGAGCCTGGCGGTCGCCGTATACAACCACTACAAGCGGATCAACCATCGCAATCTGATCGATGACGTCGAGATCGAGAAGTCGAACATCATGCTTCTGGGTCCGACCGGAGTCGGGAAGACCCTCCTCGCTCAGACACTTGCCCGGATGCTGCAGGTCCCGTTCACGATCGCGGACGCCACCACGCTCACGGAGGCCGGATACGTGGGCGAGGACGTCGAGAACATCCTCGTGAGACTCCTGCAGGCCGGAGACTACAACATCGCCGAATGCGAGCGCGGCATCGTCTACGTGGACGAGATCGACAAGGTCGCACGGAAGAGTGAGAACCCGTCGATCACCCGAGACGTTTCAGGTGAGGGCGTTCAGCAGGCGCTTCTGAAGATCCTCGAGGGAACCGTGGCCTCGGTGCCACCACAGGGGGGAAGGAAGCACCCTCAGCAGGAGTACATCCAGATCGACACCCGCAATATCCTCTTCATCTGCGGGGGAGCCTTCGACGGGCTGGAAGAGATCATCGAGAGCCGTCTCGGCAAGCGTCAGATCGGCTTCGGAGACGAACAGAACGGCGCTGCCGACCCGGAAGCGAGTCCGTTGGACTCGGTCGAACCGGAAGATCTGTTGAGATTCGGCCTCATTCCGGAACTGGTTGGCCGCCTGCCCGTGATGGTCACGCTGCACGACCTCGACGAAGATGCGATGCTGGACATCCTCCAGCGACCGAAGAATGCCCTGGTCAAGCAGTATCAGAAGATGTTCGAACTGGAAGGCGTCGGCCTGACCTTCGACCCGAAGGCTCTGGCCGCGATCGCCCGGCGCACGATCGAGCGCGGAACAGGCGCACGCGGCCTTCGGGCCGTCCTCGAAGAAGTGATGCTCGAGATCATGTTCCAGCTTCCCTCCCGCGACGATGTGCGCGAGGTCGTCATCACCCGGGAGACGATCGAAGAGGGTGCGGAGCCGCTGCTGATCCTCGAGCCGGAATCCCAGCGCCGCGAGGCGTGATCACCGGGTGGCGCAGGGGCCGACACTCGTGACCTCCGGAAGGATCGGCGAGGTGGAGTTCGCGGGTGCGATCGGCCAGCCGGGACAGGCGCCTCCGGCTTCCCTGGACCAGGTCGCGATCGCCGGACGGTCGAACGTCGGGAAATCCAGCCTGGTGAATGCCGTGGTAGGTCGGAAGCGGATCGCGCGGGTATCGGGCACGCCAGGTAAGACCCGGGAGATCAACTTCTATTCGATCGACGACCGGTTCTTTCTCGTCGATCTTCCGGGCTACGGTTTCGCCCGCGCTCCGGATGCAGTCCGAGAGGCGTGGAAGCGACTGGTGGAGGAGTACCTTTCGGACAA
>JARRPS010000205.1:0-4402 GCA_037382625.1 Gemmatimonadota bacterium
GTGCATGGACAGGCGTGAGAGCGTCTCGAAGATCCTTGCCTCGAAGCAGTACGGCGTGGATCTCGGTGTGACGGGAACGCCGACGATCTTCATTAACGGTCAGCCGGCTCCGCGCACGAACCAGTTCTACTCCTATCAGGGTCTCGAGTCATACATCAAGCAGCAGGTCGACGCGGCCGCGGACGACGCCGCGGAGTGAGCGCTGCGAATCGGTACCGGGGTGTGGCGCTGCTGGCTCTGACGGGTCTGTTCATCTCCCTGTACCTGCTCCTGTATCACCTGGGATTCTATGGCATGCTCGTTTGCGGGGCCGGCTCCTGCGACGTGGTGCAGGCATCGAAATACGCCGATTTCCTGGGAATTCCGGTGCCCGCCTGGGGTGTCGCCTGGTACGGATTCGTGCTGATTCTCTCAATGATCCAGCAGTCCCGGGGAGATTCAGCCGGAGCTTCGGCCCGCCTGCTCGACCTCGCGGCGCTCGGAGGGCTCGCGTTCTCCATCTATCTGACTGCGATCGAACTGTTCGTCCTCCATGCGGTCTGTCTCTGGTGTGTGGTGAGCGCGGTTCTGGCCGTCGGGATCTTCCTGCTGGCAGCACCGTGGAAGGGACTCAGTACCGTTGGCCGGTGAACCACGGCCTGAGCCGCCGCACTGGTCGTCGTCCCCCTCCCCGGCAGGCTGACCGGGAGGGGGGTCGGGGATGCAGGGCAGGATGAGAAGAGGGGCGACGGAATCGATCCGTCGCCCCTCTGTTTCAGATTCCGGGAAGCACGGCTCCCGAAGCGATCAGGCGCTGGCCCTCCAGAAGCCTTCCAGGGCATCTCCGTGCGTCGAGCTGCGCAGCTTGTCGAAGGCGCGATTCCGAATCTGCCGGATGCGCTCCCGGGTGACGCCGAGCAGCTCACCGATCTGCTCGAGGGTCATCTCCTCCCCGTCGTCGAGTCCGTAGTAGAGGACGAGGATCTTACGCTCGCGCTCGGTCAGGTACTTCTCGAACATCTTCTCCAGGAATTCCCGGCGAGCCTGCGCTTCGACGTCGAGTTCGATGTCGGTCTCGTCGGCACCGGAGAACCGCTCGCCGAACGAGGCACTGTCCCGGTCGGACTTGTCGAGCGGCGCGTCCAGACTGAGCTCGGCCGAGGCGACGCGCCGGAGTGCGCGGACCGTTTCCACGGGCTCCTTCATCTCCTCGGCGATCTCCCGGTCGGTCGGACTGCGTCCGAACTTCTGGGTCAGCGCCGTCTCGGTGCGGGAGAGCTTGACCAGGTTCGAGTTCTGGTTCAGAGGAATGCGGACGGAGCGGGTCTGCTCGGCCAGCGCCTGCAGCACCGTCTGCCGGATCCACCATACGGCGTAGGAGATGAACTTGACGCCCTTGTCCGGATCGAACTTCTTGACCGCCTTCAGCAACCCCTCGTTCCCGATGCAGACGAGCTCGGCCAGGTTCAGGCCCCGTCCCTGATATTTCTTCACGTAGGAGATCACGAACCGGAGATTCGCCGTAACCAGGCGCTCCGCGGCTTCGCGGTCCCCCGCGCGGGCGCGGCGGGCGATTTCCCGTTCCGTCTCCGGATTGTCGATGAGCGGATACCGCTCGACATCCTGGAGGTACTGATCAAAGGAATCCAGAGCACGTGCGTCGAAGAACATTTTCCTCCCGTCGCTGTTCAGACGAGACGAATCGGGCGCTCGCTCACGACCCCCGTGGTCGCCGCGGCGCTCGAAGCCTCACTTCCAAACCTGCTTGATACCAATGAGGTCGGGGCGGGTTCCGCAACGTCCAACATGGCCTCAGCCGTTGCGGAGCGCCTCGCGGATCCATCGCTCGTTCTCGTCCGAGAGCACGACGGTAGGCTCGACCGGGTCCTCGGCGGTGGAGCCGGCGGCCGCCCACTTCCGAACCAGGAAAACGGCAAGCACGGCGCCGGCGGCCAGAGCGAGGAAGGGAAGGATCCAGACGAGCCAGTTGATTCCCCGACGCTGCGGTTCGAGCAGGATCCACTCCCCGTAGCGACTGACGAAGTATTCCTTCACCTCGTCCGGCGAGTCCCCGGCTACCAGCCGCTCGCGAACCAGAGCCTGCATCTCCCGCGACAGCTCCGCGTTCGACTCGACCACCGCCTGGTTGCGACAGACCGGACATCGCAACTCGGCCGCGATCTCGGCCGCTCTCGCGTCGAGCTCCTCCGCCTCCCGATCCATCAACGACGGATCGCGCTGCGGCGGGGCATCGGGCTGCGTGGGGGTCGCGTCCTGCGCGACCAGCGGACCGGCAACGAGAAGCGCGGCGAGCACCAATATGCGGCTCACCCGGGTCCGCATTCTCACTCGTCACCTCCGAGCGAGGCGGCCGACGGGCTCTGCGTCGCGATCAGGGAATCGAGGGTCGGCTTGACCACGTCCCAGGTGACGGGTCCGACCTTCTTTCGGGCGATCTGGCCGTCCGGGCTGATGAAGAAGGTCTCCGGCACGCCGTAGACGCCGTAATCGATCGCCGTGCGTTGCGTCGGATCCAGCAGGTGTGTCCAGTCGCCACCGAGAGCGGCGAGGAACCGTCGCGCATTCTGTTCCGTGTCCTGATAGACGACGCCGAGTACTACCGCCTGGTCCGGATCGTAGGTCGCATCGGTCATCTTCAGAACGTCATGTTCCTGGCGGCACGGTATGCACCAGGAGGCCCAGAAGTTCAGGACTACTGCCTTGCCGGCCAGGTCGGCCAGCGCCACGGAGTCCCCATCCATGGTCTCGAGGGTGAATTCGGGCGCGGTGTTCCCCTCGAGGGGTGACGGCAGCTCGTACTTGTCCACGCCCATCCCCTGGAACAGCAACCACAGGACCGGCAACGCTGCCAGGGGCAGAATCCACGTCAGGTGTTTCCTCATGATCTATGTCGTCCCGTCAGACCGTAGCCGGTTCTTCATGCTTCCGCTGCGGCGCCAGCGAAACCTCATCAAGGCTCGTGGCGACGACGGGGCGTCCCGCCTTCCTCTGCGGAGCGACCGCGAGGATGCCGCCGAGCGCGACGATCATTCCACCGATCCAGAGCCAGGGGACCGCGGGGTTCACGATCGCCCGAACCGTGGCGTACCCTCCCCGTTCCTGGTCGAACGCCATGAGCGTGAGGTACAGGTCTTCCTTCAGACTCGAGCGGACGGCGGGCGTCGCGATCGGCTGCTGGGAGCCCGTGTAATAGTTCATCCGGGGTTGCAGCTGACCGAGCTCTTCGCCTTCCCGGAAGATCGTGAAGGTGCTGCCGACGACGAACCGCTGCGGCTCCTGCTCGCCCCACACCTCGTCGTACTGGATCACGTAATCGCCGAGCACCATGTGCTCGCCCTGATTGAGGGTCACCTCGCGTTCCGTCCGTCCGGTCCCCGAGAGCGCCAGGGCGACGATGATCACCACGATGCCCGCGTGCACCACGTAGCCGCCGTACCGGCGGTTGTTGCGGGTCAGGATCTGCCAGAACGCGACCGGCGTGCTGACGCCGGCGATCCTCTTCCGGGCGCTGATCCCCTTGCGGAACTCCTCCACGATCGTGGTCATCACGAAGCCCGCGAAACCGATCGTGACGATCGGCCAGAGACTGCGCAGCCCCAGCGCGAAGGCCAGAGCGGCCGACGCGAGTCCGACCAGCGTGGGAACCACGAAAGTCCTCTTCAACTTCTCCGGCGAGGTCCGCCGCCAGGGAAGCGCCGGCCCGATTCCCATCAGGAAGAGCAGCATCAGCCCGAGCGGGACGGACACTTTGTTGAAGTACGGTGGTCCGACGCTGACCCGGTTCTGGTTCACCGCCTCCACGATCAATGGGAAGGTCGTTCCCAGCAGGACCGTGAAGGTGAAGGCCACGAGCATCAGATTGTTGAGCAGGAAAGCGCTCTCACGGGAAACCACCCCGTCGAGATGTCCGGGCGCGTGCAGGCGGTCCGACCGCCAGCCGATCAGGCCGAGCGAGATGACCGCCACGAACGCGATGAAGGCCAGGAAGAGGGGACCGATGATTCCCTCGGTGAACGCATGCACCGACTCGAGCACGCCCGACCGGGTCAGAAACGTGCCGAAGAGGACGAGTAGAAACGTCGAGATGATCAGGGTCAGGTTCCACGTCTTCAACATCCCGCGGCGCTCCTGCACCATCACCGAGTGCAGGAAGGCCGTCGCGGTGAGCCAGGGCAGGAAGGATGCGTTCTCGACCGGGTCCCAAGCCCAGTAGCCGCCCCATCCCAGCACTTCATAGGACCACCATGCACCCCCGACGATCCCCACGGAGAGGAACGCCCAAGGGGCCACCGTCCAGCGTCGCGTGGTCCGAATCCACTCCTCGTCCAGCTTGCCTGAAAGCAGAGCGGCGATCGCGACCGCGAACGGCACGGTCAGGCCCACGTACCCGAAATACAGCATC
>JARRPS010000206.1:0-6046 GCA_037382625.1 Gemmatimonadota bacterium
GATCGGCTGTTTCCGGGCCTCGATCCCCTCCTGACCGACCTGAACCGGGATGCAACCGCGCTCGGCTACGATTCGCTTACGGCCGCCGACGTATCGCTCGGCAGCACGGTGTACGGCTCCATCACTCGGGACATCAGGACCGTTCCGCTGGGTCTCTCCTTCGGGCTCTTCGGTCGCGTGGCCGTGGACCTGTCGGTCCCCCTCGTGCGGGGCACGGTGGAATCGTCGTTTGCGTTTGATTAGACCACCGCCGGCTTCGTCCCTTCATCTACCGTATTTCCCGCGCCCGATCTCTACTTCAGTTCGTTCGATGCGGCGCTCTCGAATCTCGAAACCCTGGTCCAGGGAGGCACGCTTCCCCCGGATCAGCAGACGGCCGCGCTCGAGCTTCTGGATGCCTCCGGCGCCTATCGGGACGCGCTCGCCGACCGCGTCGATGGGGACGGGCTTCTTCCGATCGCGAGCTCGGACGCCGGAGCGGAAATGTCGGGCCGCTACGCCAGTCTCTCGGCCGGCTACGAGCAATTCGGCTTCGAGCTGCCCGGTTTCACCCTGCCCGATTCGGTCAGCAGTTCGGATCTACCGGGCATTCTCGGAAGTGCCCCCATCGGGCTCGATTCGCTGCAGACGACGGTTCGCGGCTGGGCACCCGGCGAGATCGCGGTGGGTCTACGGGTGCTCGTGCTCGACACCTTCGACGAGATCGAGCCGATGGACGAAGAGCGATTCCGATCCACCCGCGAGCCGGACCTGCGCGGCGACGGCACTCGGCTCCGCACCTCGGTAGGGGCTCGCCTTCGGCTTCCCCTCTCCGACGCCGATGCCGACCCCTACCTCGTGGCTTCGAGCCCGCTGCAGCAGCCGATCGGTACGGGGGCGACGAGCGCGGAGCTGGGTCTCTGGCAGGACGCGCAGTTCGGCAGCTGGCTCTGGGTGGTAGGAAGCCTGCGCTACGTGCTGCAGCTCGAGGACGAACTGGTGATGCGGGTGCGGACCCAGGGATCTCCGTTCGCCTATGCCGATCAGGAACGAACCGTCACGCGGGATCTCGGAGACATCCTCGAGCTCCGGCTCTCTCCCCGCTTCCGGCTGAACGAGGCTCTCTCGCTGGGCATCGAGTACCGATGGCGCAGCAAGGGAGAGGACGCCTACTCGGGGGAAGGCCTTCCGGACCCGACGCCCCTCGGAGCCGGTACCGGCCAGACCCGCCACCGACTGGGAATCGGCGGCTGGTATCGCACGACGCCGCGCTACCTCGCGGGCATTGCGAACTTCCCCGTGGAGATCGCCCTCGTCTGGCAGGGATCGATCGCGGGCGGCGGCGGGATGACTCCCGCCTCCGACATCATGACCTTCAGTCTGCGGGTCCCGCTCCAGCTCTTCTGACACCGGCGGTCTCCGACGGACCCCGGCGATCGAGAAGCTCCTTCGCGTGGCTCAGCGACACCTCGCTCTCCGGATCGCCGCCGAGCATTCGGGCGATCTCGACTGGTCGTTCCTCCTCGGCGAGTCGGACGAGCCGCGTCGCGACTTTTCCCCCCCGCTGGACCTTTTCGACTCGGTACTGCGTGTCCGCACGGGCCGCGATCTGAGCCAGGTGAGTGATCGCGAACACCTGGTGCGATTCCGCGACGCGACCCAACCGATCGGCCACCGCGTGCGCGATCTGTCCGCCGACTCCGGCGTCGATTTCGTCGAAGACCAGGCTCGGCACCGCATCCGCCCCGGCCAGCACGCTCTCAGGACCGGGGACGTCTCGCGGCGTGACTTCGACCCGGAATCGGCCGCCCGGCATCCCGAGCTCGGAGAGCTGCGACGTGACCGCCGATTCGAGTCGTCCTGCGGCGGCCCGACGCGACGACCCGAGCCGAGCGGCCAGCGCTGCCAGCTCGAGCCGTCGCTCCTCCACCGCTCCTGCCAGCCGGTCGATCTCAGCTTCGGACACCTCGATCTCCTGGAGTTCGGTCCGCGCCTCCCGACCCGCCTCGATCAGGTCTTCGACCGTGCCGCCGTAAATGCGGCGCAACCGGCCGATGAGCTCCTGTCGCTGGCGGAGAGTCGCGAGGCGTCCGGGATCGTGCTCCACGGAGTACCGATAGTCCCTCAGTCGTCGGCCGAGCTCGTCGAGGCTCGCTAGTCCCGTATCGAACAACGCCTCGAGCTCGGTGGCCCCCGGATCGATTCGAAGCAGGCTCTCGAGGGCGCGACGCAGCTCGCCGAGCCGGTCGACGACGGAGCGTTCACCACCATACACGGCCTCGTGAAGCTGGCCCGAAAGTGCGAGAAGCTCTTCCGAATGCTCGAGCCGTCGGATCTCTGCGGCGAGTCCCTCCTCCTCGCCTGCTTTCAGCCCGGCCGCCTCGATCTCCTCCGCCTTCCGGCGGAGCCGATCCGCGTTCTCGCGCGCCGCCTGCACCTTCTTCCGGACCCGTTCCAGCTCCGTCCGGGTATCGCGCTCGCTTTCCCAGGCCGCGCGTACTTCCCTCGCGAGGGGAACGGCTTGCGCATATTCATCGATGATCCGGCGTTGGGGCGCGGGGCGCAGCAGGGCCTGGTGCTCGTGCTGCCCGTGCAGGTCCACGAGGGCGGAGCCCAGTTCTCCGATCAGCCCTGCGGTCGCGGGGGATCCGTTGATCCAGGCCCGATTCCTCCCCTCACGCTGCAGCTCCCGCTTCAGGATGAGCCAGCCGTCCGACAGATCGATCCCGGCCTCATCGCAACGCTCCAGGAAGAGCGGATCGTCGGGAATCTCGAACACTCCCTCGACCAGGGCCCGCTCCTCCCCCGCACGAATCACCTCGGAGGCCGCCCGCTCCCCGAGCAACAGGGAGAGAGCTCCCACCACGATCGACTTCCCCGCCCCGGTCTCGCCGCTCAGCACCGTGAGACCGGGACCGAACTCGACGCGGATATCATCGATCACGGCGTAGTTCCGGATGCGCAGCTCCGTCAGCATGCCCGACGATTCCTCCGGCCGATCAAGGCTTCCGCATCACCGGCGACTGGGGCGCACGTCGCCCCACCGCAACTTGCGGCGCAGCACCTTGAAGAAGTTGTCCTCGGGCAGGCGGACGAGGCGCACGGGGTGGGGAGAGCGAGCGACACGGACCCGGTCTCCCGGGGCGACGGTTCCACCGGCCTGACCGTCCACGGTCACGAGGATTCCGCCGACGTCGCTCGCCAGCTCGATCGTGATCACGGAGTCGCCGGGTACGACGACGGGCCGAACCGCGAAGGTGTGCGGACAGATCGGGCTCGCCACGATCGCGTCCATCACCGGTACCAGAATCGGGCCCCCCGCCGAGAGACTGTATGCGGTCGAGCCGGTCGCGGTCGCCACGACGATTCCGTCGGCGCTGTACTGTCCGATTTCCTCATCGTCCACCCAGACCCGCAGCCGGATCAGGCGCGCGAATCCTCCCTTGTGGACCACCGCATCGTTCAGAACGTACCCGCTCCACGCCCTTCCTTTCTGTACTTCGCCCGAGCTCGTCGGTCGCTCGACGCTGACATCGAGAGTGAGCCGCTTCTCCTCCACGGTCTCGCCGGCCTGAAAGCGCTCGAGAACACGGCACAACTCCCCGGCCGGTGCCGCGGTCAGGAAGCCGAGGTGTCCGAGGTTGCATCCGAGCACCGGGACATCGTTGGGACCTGCCGCACGCGCTCCGTGAAGCAGCGTACCGTCTCCGCCCAGCGTGAGAAGCACATCGAGGCCCTCGAAGTCATCCGGTATCGCGGGCCCCTCCAGAATGGGGCGACCCTCCTCGTCGCGACACGCCGCGATCTCTTCCGAAAGGAACAGGTCCAACCCCAGTCGATCCGCGCACGATTCCAGGGTGCGCAGCGCATCGGGCAGCGTGGCATGCTCCGGGTGTCCGTGAACGCCGACTCGCACCTCAGTGGCTCCTGTCGATGATGTAACGGGCCAGCTCTCGGAGTCCCTCGACGCGGCCCAGTTCGGTCAGTTCGACCGATGCCGCTCGGACCAGATCCCGGCTGATCGCCTCGGCCTCATCCAGCCCGAAGAGGCCGGGATACGTAGCCTTTCTGAGCACGCTGTCACGCCCCGATTCCTTACCCAGCTCCGCCGTGTCCCCCCGCAGGTCCAGGATGTCATCGATCGCCTGAAACGCCAGTCCGAGACGGAGGCCGAAGCGCTCCAGACGCTCGACGTCGCACCGGTCCGCTCCGGCCGCCATCCCGCCGAGTGCGACCGACGCGCTGATCAGCCGCGCGGTCTTGCCCGTGTGGATGCACTCGAGCTCATCGCGTTCCACCGGGCGCCCTTCGGCCCTCAGATCGAGCAACTGGCCGCCCACCATTCCGGTGGCCCCGGATGCGGATGTCAGCATCCGAACCATCGAACGGACCGCACGGTCGTCGAGTCCGAGCGCAGGGGCCGCATCGACGATCGCCTGAACGGCCATCGGCATCAGCGCTGCGCCTGCCATCACCGCGGGACCCACGCCGTACCGCACGTGAACCGTGGGTCTCCCCCGACGCAGCACGTCGTCGTCCATGCACGGAAGGTCGTCGTGAACGAGCGAATAGGCATGTACCAGCTCGACGCTGCAGGCGAGATCCACGATCCCCGGTTCCTCGCCGCCGGCCGACTCGTAGCCTGCCATCATCAGCAGAGGACGGATCCGCTTTCCGGGACTCATCACGGCATACTCGATCGGTCCCGCGACCTCGGGTGACACGCCGTCGAGTTGCCGATCCAGGAAACCGCGGAGCGCCGCCTCGATCCGGGATCGTCGTACCGGGATGGTGTCGGAAGTCGCCGCGGGTGCGGTCACGCCTCTCCGTCCTCCGCGTCTCGACGCTGCCCTCCATCGAGACTCTCGATGGTCAAATCGCCGGTGGCGGAGGCGATCAGCTCCTCTACCCGGCCCTCCGCCCGGTCCAGCAGCCGGCCCGCCTGACGGAGCCTGGCCACGCCCCGCTCGAAAAGCGCGAGGGCCTCCTCCAGCTCGACGTCGCCGGCTTCCAGCCGTGCGACGATCGATTCGATCTCCTCGAGCTGCCTTTCAAATCCATCCGGGGAAAGACCTTCCCTGCCCCGACTGCTCATTTCGGTCATTGACTCGCCTCGTTGATCTCTATGGCTTCGGCGCGGACGATGCCGTCTACGAGACGGAGCTCGAAGGGCATGCCCGGGCGAAAGTCGGTCGCAGAACGCAGAACGGAACCCGAAGCGTCGAGCGGCACCGCGAATCCCCTCTCCATGGCACCGAGCGGACTCAGGCCCTGGAGCCGACCCGCGAGAACGGCGAGACGTGACCGGCGAGACTCCGCGATCCGCCGCCACGCCTCCTCGAGAGTGCGGCGCGCCTGCCGGGTCCGTTCCGCATCTCCCCGGATGCGGCCTCGAAGGCCCTGCACGAGCCCCGCCTGGAGGCCCTCCATCCACGACCGTAGGACCGACTCCTCCTCCGTCACCGCCTCGGCCGCCGCCGAGGGAGTCGGGGCCCGGAGATCTGCGACCAGGTCCGCAATGGTGATGTCGATCTCATGCCCGACTCCCGACACGATCGGCACGGGACACTCTGCGATGGCCCGTGCGAGCTTCTCGTCGTTGAACGCCCAGAGGTCTTCGATCGAGCCCCCGCCACGTGTAACCAGGATCACATCGGCCGAGCCCTCCTGCACCAGGCGAGCGAGAGCGGCACGGACGTCGTCCGCGGCGCCCTCACCCTGCACGCGGCAGTCCGAAACGAGGATGCGGGTCCAAGGCGCCCGCCGTCGAATGACCGAGATGACATCCCGCAGCGCCGCACCCGACCGGGAGGTGACGATCCCCACCGTCCGGGGCACCCGCGGAACTCGAAGCTTACGGGAAGGTTCCAGCAGGCCCTCTTCGGCCAGCTTCCGCTGAAGCCTTTCGAACGCGAGCCGCCACAGCCCCTCGCCCTCGCCCTCGATCGTCCGCACCACGAGCCGGAAGTCGCCGCGCTTCTCCCAGAGCCCGAGGGTCCCGAATGCGGTGACCGCCATGCCGTCCTCGGGCTCCGCCGGCAGGCGAGCGACATCGGACTTCCACATC
>JARRPS010000207.1:0-4362 GCA_037382625.1 Gemmatimonadota bacterium
GGCCTGCCGAGAACAATACGGCGAGTGAACCGAGAATCAGAGTCTGAATCCGTTCGGCTCGCGTTCCCATCGCGTGTTTCCTCCCTGAGCCGTGGCCCTGCCGTCTCGACGGTCCCGGGCGGGGCCGCCTCCTGGAGGCCGTGCAATCGTCGTTCCTCGATGATCGGCGACGGTCCGGGACAGAAGTTCGGGCGAGAGCCGGCGGGAAACCATGTATACTGCTGTCTTTAAATTACTTGAGAGCTATCTTTTCAGCAGGCACAAGGGGGGAGTACGAATGGACCGGACGGATCCCGGGTGACAGGTTGACCCGGCGGGACGCGCCCGACGGGTCAGATCGCCATCGCCTTCCGGGCCCGAGCGCGGCCTTCGCCGGTGAGCTTCAGCGTCCCGCCGGGCACGACCTGGAGCAGCCCCGACCTCTCGGCTTCGCCAACGATCCGATCCACGCGCTCCTCGCTCCACAGCATGTGCTCGGGCAGGTGGCCGATCCGGCACTCGATTTCCTCCTCGGGCATTCCCTCGTGATTCAACAGGTGGATCGCGAGCATCGACACGGCGAACTCCGTCCTCTGGCGGGCATGCCTCCGGGCCTGGGCCACGATCCCCCGTCCGGGTGCGAACAGGAACGCCAGAAGGAAGTCCACGCCGGCCATGGTGGCCATCGACCCGGCGATCGAGGCGTCCATCCAGCGTGCGAGCCAGTAGCCCGAGACGGCGCAGTGCGCTCCGATCAGGGCGCTCCACAGAAGAACCACCGGTAGCCGGTCGGAGAGCAGGTAGGCGGCGGCCGGCGGAGCGATCATGAACGCGACGACGAGGATCGAGCCCACCGAGTCGAAGGCGCCGACGGCGGTGATCGAAACCACCGCCATGTAGCCGTAGTGAAGCAGCACGGGCGAGAGACCGAGGGCGGCCGCGAGAGCGGGGTCGAAGGTCGAGAGCTTGAGCTCCTTGAAGAACACGAACAGGAACAGGACGTTGAGAAGCAGGATCCCGCCCATCATCCACAGTCCACGCGGGCCCAGGTCTCGCCCCCCGACGACGAGTCGACGGAAGGGAGCGAGCGCCAGCTCGCCGAGCAGTACGGCATCGGTGTCGAGGTGCACGTCGCCCGCGTAGAGAGAGATCAGGATCACGGCGATGCTGAAGAGCGCCGGGAACACGAGCCCGATGGCGGCGTCTTCGCGAACGAGCCCCGTCCCCTCGATCAACTGGACGAGCGCCACGGTGAGCACGCCCATCGCCGCGGCGCCGAGGATCAGCAGTGGCGACGTCAGGTCGCCGACGGCGAAGAAGGCGAGCACGATCCCGAGCAGGACCGTGTGGCTGATCGCATCGCTCAGGAGGGCGGTCCGGCGGAGCACCAGGAATACGCCCGGCAGGGCGCAGGCCACGGCGACTACCACGGCGAGCAACTGGATCTCGAGCTCGATCGAGCTCATGCGTCTGCCGCCTCGATACGGCTCACGCGTCCTCCGTCCTGCCGAGCCGGGCGAACAGCTCTTCCGCCCGTCGGAGACCTTCGCCCGTGATCGCCCAGCTCCCATCCGGCAGCCGGCGTGCCCACCCCTCTTCGGCCAGCCCGGGCAGAGCGCGCGCTGCGCCGCCGGGGCCGTCGCTCATCGCATCGAGCACGGGGACCGGGTGACCGTGATCGAGGGAGCCGTGCTGGCGGTAGAGGGCATAGAGATCGGCGAGGACCGTGTCCGCGCGAATCCTGCCCCGCTGCCTCCGGCGTCTCCACGTCGCCCAGAGGATGCCGCGCCGGGGCGCGAACAGCAGGGACGCGGCCACGATCGCCGTCGCCGCCAGCACGATCGACGGCCCGGTGGGAAGGCCTGCCGTCCCTCCGCTCCAGAGGGCCCCGAGCACGCCCGACAGCGCACCGAACAGGGCCGAGAGCAGGACCATCGCACCGAGCGAGTCCGTCCACTGGCGGGCGGCGGCCGCCGGCGCCACCACGAGTGCGGCCATCAGCACCACGCCCACGGCCTGCAGCCCGATCACGATCGCGATCACGAGAACGGTCGTCAGCGCGAGATCCAGCCGGTCGATGGGCAGGCCCAGCGAGGCTCCGAACTCCGGGTCGAAAGTCAGGAGCTTGAATTCCTTCCAGAGCAGGGCGAGGGTCGCGAGTGCGAGGCCGCCGAGAACGGCGATTACGACCACGTCACGGGCCACGAGCGTCGCCGCCTGCCCGAACAGGAACCGGTCGAGTCCCGCCTGGGCGGAGTCCGGGCGACCCTGCACGTACGTCAGCAGGACGAGACCGAACCCGAAGAATACGGCGAGCACGATCCCGAGCGCGCTGTCGCCCGGCACCCGGCTGCGCGCCGTGATCTGCGAGACGAGCACCGAGCCCAGCCAGCCGGCGGCGAACGCGCCCCCCACCAGAACGAGCAGCTCCTTGCTTCCCGTCAGGAGAAAGACGAGCACGATTCCCGGCAGCGCCGCGTGCGATACCGCATCGCCGAGCAGCGATTGTCGCCGGAGGACGGCGAACGCTCCGAGAGCGCCCGAGGTGAGGCCGAGCGCCGCGGTCCCGAGCGCCACCGTGCGCAGCGTGTAGTCGAACAGCAGGTCGTGAAGCAGGTCCATGGGGGATCCCGGACTACGTTTCCGAGCGCGACGCAAGCCCGTCCGGCGCAGCCGCGGCAGGAGCGGAGGCAGTCATCGCGGCCGCCGCGGCCGCCCGGAACGGGACGACACCGCCGTACGCGATGCGCAGATTCTCCTCCGTGAACACCTCGTCCACCGGTCCGCAGGCGATTCGCCGAACGTTCAGGATCATGGCGTGATCGAAGTACTCGGGCACGGTCTGCAGCGCGTGGTGGACGGCGACCACCGTCGCCCCTTGCGATCGGAGCTCCTTGAGCACCCGGACGATCGCCTTCTCCGTCGTCGCGTCCACCCCCTGGAACGGTTCGTCCATCAGGTAGACCCGGGCATCCTGCACGAGGGCGCGCGCCAGAAACACGCGCTGCTGCTGGCCCCCGGAAAGCTGGCTGATCTGACGCCTGGCGAAGCGCGTCATCTCCACTTTCTCGAGTGCCTCCAGCGCGAGTCGCCGCTCCCGTGACCCCGGCCGCCGGAACCACCCGAGGTCTCCGTATCGGCCCATCATCACGACATCGAGCACCGAGGTCGGAAAGTCCCAGTCCACGGAGCCCCGCTGCGGCACGTAGGCCACGACCGAGCGATCCTCGGCGTAGCTTCGGCCGTGCACGAGAATGCGCCCCGCGGCCGGCTTGACGAGATCGAGGATGGCCTTGATCAGCGTGGACTTCCCCGCCCCGTTCGGGCCGACGATCGCCATCAGCACTCCCGACGGGACCTCCATGTCCACGTCCCACAGGACGGGCTGGTCGTCGTAGGCGACGGTCAGGTCGTCCACCTGAATCGCGAGATTCCGATCCGGTGTCATTCCACCTCCCGCGATCCGTCGAGCAGGGCGTCGACGATGGTATTCACATTGTGTCTCACCATTCCGGGATAGCGGCCCTCCGGGGTCCCGGCGGAGCCCATCGCGTCGGAAAAGAGCGATCCGCCGATCCGGACCTCGTGTCCCCGGTTCCGCACGGCCGCCTGAACGGCTTCGATCGTGCGCTGCGCCACCGAGGTCTCGACGAAGATCGCCGGCACCTCCCGCTCCACGACGAGATCCGCGATCCGCTGCACGTCCGAGGTGCCTGCTTCCGACACCGTGCTGATCCCCTGCAGCCCGACGACCTCGAACCCGTAGGCGCGTCCGAAGTAGCCGAATGCGTCGTGCGCCGTGACCAGGATCCGGCGGTCCTCCGGGAGATCGGATACGCGCTCGCGGACCCAGGCGTCGAGCGCGGCCAGCGTGTCTCGGAAGACCCGGGCTCGCTCTCTGTACCCTGCCTCGCCGTCCGGGTCGAGGGCGACGAGCGCTTCCTCCACCCGGGAGGTCGTCATCGCCCAGAGCTCGACGTCGAACCAGACGTGCGGGTCCCAGCTGCCGGTGAAGTACTCCGACGAGAGCCGCCGCTCGGACGAAATGCCTTCGGCGACCGGTACCGTGACGGTCCGGCCCGTCATCTCCTCCAGTACTTCGCCCATCGCGGCCTCGAGATGGAGCCCGTTGTAGAAAATGACGTCGGCACCCGCGAGGGTCCTGACATCGCCCGCGCTGGCCTTGTAGAGGTGCGGATCGACGCCCGGTCCCATCAGCGCGGTTACCTGTACGTCAGCCCCCCCGATACGGGTGACCATATCGGCGACCATGCCCGTCGTCGCCGCGGCCCGGATGGCCCCCCCGGCTCCCGGATCTTCGTGATCCCCGGCTCCACCACAGCCGGTCACACCGATCGAAGCGATGGCGGCCACGGTAGCGAG
>JARRPS010000208.1:0-7647 GCA_037382625.1 Gemmatimonadota bacterium
CCATCATCCTCACCGGCTCAACACCCTCAGTCGTTCGGCCGACTACTGCGCCAGCGCCAGCGTCTCGAGCGACCCGAAGCGGTGGCTGATCGCGACTCTCGCGGACGCGACACCGGCAGGTGCGCCCTCGATCCGCGCCAGGATCGCCGAGCGATCATCATCGGTGAGCACCGGTGACTGGATCAGCTCCTCTGCCTCACCGACGAACTCCCTCTGCTTCCCGTCGTAGCCCTCCGCCACGGCGATGAACGCGGCGTCCACGAAGGCGTTGGCCGCCGTCAGAATGTCGCCCGTCGCCTCGGCCACCTGCGCCGCATCTTCCATCGACCGGCGCGCGGCAGCCAGATCGCCCGCGTAGAAGTACAGCAGGGCCGCCCGGCTGTATCCGAAGTACTGTCCTGCGTCGTTCTTCGGCAGGGTCTCGGCTGCCTCCCGGTGAAGATCGGCCGCCTCGCCCCAGCGCTCCGGGAACTCGTACAGGTCGATCGCCTGCTGGTGCAGTCCGGTCTGCAGCACGCTCACCTCGATCGCCGGCAGCTCATACATCGGCCGGTCCTGCGCCTGTGCGACGCTCGCGGCCGCCACGGAGGCGATCATGACAGCTCCACCCAGACTCGTCCGCTTCCTCATCATCCACCCTTCCTTCCGATTCGTCCCCACCTTCGCGCCGACCCCCCCGGCCGGCCCTGCTTTTCGACCTCAGTATGAGCAACGGCCGTGCCAACAGCCTTCTTTCTGCTAACCGCTTTTTTTACATGATGATACAGGATCTGTGGTGAAGGGTCCGATTCCGGCCGTCTGTGCGACAACGGAATCCGGTGTCCGAATTCGGACAGTATCCGGGGGCTTCGCGGCGCCGAACGCACCGGTGACTTGTGCCGGTCGAGTCCGAGGCCCGAGATTCCGCTGACGGGCGGGCTGCGGCCCGCCGCCAAGGCCACCACGTTGACCCGGAGCACCCGATGGGAGCCCTCAGGACTCTGCTCGCCGCCGTCGCGTCCATCTGCGTCCTTCTTCTCGCCACGTCTCCGACGTCGGCTCAGACCCGGGATCCCTACGATTCAGGCGGCATCCTCTCTCCCGACCAGGCGGCCTATGACGCCTCCTACTACGCCCTGGACGTGCGGGTCGAACCGTCCGACAGCTCGATCACGGGATCGCTCGTGATGACGGCTCGCCTCGAGTCTCTCACGGAGGAGATCGGCCTGGATCTCGACCCCCTCCTGGACGTGTACGCCGTCGATCTCCAGTCCGGGGCGGCGTTCGAGTCCGCACCATGGACCCGAGACGGGGGCCGGATCACGGTGCCGCTTCCGGAAAGCGTGCAGCCGGGCCAGATCTTCGCGGTTCGGGTCGAGTACGGCGGTATGCCCCGCGTCGCGCCCCGGCCGCCCTGGGACGGCGGATTCACCTGGGCCCGGACGGGGGATGGCAGCCCGTGGATCGCCACCTCGAACCAGATGATCGGGGCCGACGTCTGGTGGCCCGTGAAGGACCACGTATCGGACAAGCCGGATTCGATGTCGATCCGGGTCACCGTCCCCGAACCCCTGTTCGTCGCCACCAACGGCCGACTGCGCGGCGTCTCGGATCCGGAGCCCGGCTACACGACCTACGACTGGTTCGTGTCGACACCGATCTCCACCTACAACGTCGCCCTGAACATCGCGCCCTACGTGCAGCTGGACACCACGCTCACCAGCCTGTCGGGGGAGACGTTCCCGATCTCCTTCTGGGTCCTTCCGGAGGACGAGGAAAAGGGTCGGGTGCTGTTCGGTGAAATCGTGGACCAGGTTCGATGGTTCGAGATCGAGATCGGTCCCTATCCGTTCCGGGCCGACAAGTACGGGGTCGCCCAGACGCCCCACCTCGGCATGGAGCACCAGTCGATCATCGCCTATGGAGCCAATTTCTCCAACGGGGCGATGACCGGCGGAGTCGACTGGGGGTTCGACGCCCTGCACCATCACGAGCTCAGTCACGAGTGGTGGGGCAACATGGTCACGAACGCCGACTGGAAGGACATGTGGATCCACGAGGGGTTCGGGACCTACATGCAGGCCCTGTACATCGAAGACCGGCAGGGCATCGACCGGTATCACGACTACATGAACAGTTTCTCGCACCGGATCGGCAACCGGAAGCCGGTGGCCCCCCGCGAGACGACCTCGGCGCAGGAGATCTACGACGGGCACGACATCTACTTCAAGGGCGCCTGGGTGCTCCACACGCTTCGCTATCTGATCGGAGAGGATGCCCTGATGCTCGCTCTGCGGCGGATGGCGTACCCCACTCCGGAGGCGTGGCGGGCGACGGACGGATCACAGGTCCGGTTCGCCGATACCGACGAGTTCGTGGCGATCGCCGATCGACGTCTACGTCCACGAGGCGGAGCTGCCCACGCTCGAACTCACCCGGGAGGAAGGGGAGCTGCGCATGGCGTGGGACGTACCGGGCGATCGTCCGTTCCCGATGCCGGTGGAGGTGCAGATCGACGGTGACACCCGTCGGGTGGAAATGGCAGACGGAAGGGCCGTCGTGGAGGTCCCCGCGGGGGCCGAGGTCGTTGCGGACCCGGACAATTGGATCCTCCGAAGCCGGGGATCCGACTGAAAGCGGTCTGACCGAAGCTCCGGCGTCAGCGCTCCCGCCGGAGAAGCGCCAGTCCGATCTGTGGTCCAAGCCCCTCGCCGTGCGCCAGAGTAATCCAGAGCATCGCGAGGCTTTCCAGCATCGACGCGGCGCTCAAACCGCCGCAGTCCACGGGCTCGAATCCCAGCTCTCGGGCGAGATCGGCGACGGTAGACTTCGCATCCGGATCGTCCCCACACACGGGCATCATCAGCCGGTGCTCCCCATAGGTCGGATCGGCCATGTTCGCGGCTCCGGTCGTGTTGAAGGCCTTCACGATCCGACCGCCATCGGCCCACTCCGCAACCCTCTCACCGCCCGATCGACCACCCGCATGGTCCAGGCCCGCCAGATCGGGCAGGAGCGGGTTCGTGCAGTCTACCAGGATGCGGGCCCCGAGATCGCCCAGACCTCGCACTGCGGTTTCCGTCCCGTGCCATGGAGTCGCCAGAAATACGACCTCCGACTCGGCTGCGGCCTCACGGGGAAGGCCGGCCCGCGAGCCGTGTCCGGCGGACCTGACCACGCCTTCCACACGGCCCGCAGAGGGCGTGCGCGAACCGAAGACCACCTCGTGACCGAGTTCCGCCAGACGTGATCCCAGCGCGCGGCCGACGCTTCCCGTGCCGATCACTCCGATGCGCATCACAGGATCTCCTTCGTGTCAGCCTCCGAATCGAACTCCGTCGTACACCACGAGGCCTCCGCTGTCTCGCGCGGTCATCCGGGGAAGCCCACGACCAGCATAGCTCCATGCGCAACCGTAGTCCCCGTTTCGGTCGAGAGCGACGAATTTCTCGCCGGGCATGAAGTCCGGATTCACCTTTTCGTAACGCCGGCGGATCATCTCGAGCGCATCCTCGCAGGCCTGCTGGGGAGTGCGGCCGGCCCGCATTCTCTCGACCATGAAGTATGACGCGCAGGACTTGATGACGTCTTCACCCCGACCGGTAGCGCCCGCGGCGCCGACATCGTTGTCCACGTACGCGGCGCCGACATCGTTGTCCACGTACAATCCGGCACCGATGATCGGAGAGTCCCCGACCCGTCCATCGATCTTCCAGCTCAGCCCGCTCGTCGTCGTGATGCCCGCGACGTTACCCGCGGCGTCCACGGCCAGCACGTTCACCGTTCCGTAATGGAAGGCCGGCTCGCCCCCGATTCGGGCTTCTTCCCGATCTTTCAGGTGGTCCGGCGGACCCCAGTCGTCACGGTCCGACTGATTCTCCCTCCATTCCAGCCACCGGGCCCTGGATCTCTCGGTCATGAGATTCTCCTCCTCGAACCCGAACGACTTGGCGAGCTGCAGGGCGCCACGTCCCACCATCAGCACGTGATCGGTGCGTTCCATCACGAGCCGGGCCACCGAGGAAGGATTCTTGATCCCCTCCAACGACGCTACCGCTCCCGCGTTGTACGTCGCCCCATCCATGACCGAGGCATCGAGTTGCACCACGCCGTCTTCGTTCGGGAGACCGCCGTATCCGACTGAGGTGTCTTCAGGATCGACCTCGATGATGTTTGCCGCGAGTTCGACCGCGTCCAACGCGGAGCCGCCTGCGGAGAGCAGATCCCACGCCTGCTCCGCCGCTCGCTGGCCGGTCTCGTTGTGATGGCTCGTCACCAGGATGGGCACGCGTCCGATCCCGCCTCGAGTCGTGCGGGCATCGAGTCCCACGGCCCGGGCGAACAGGGCACCGGCTCCGACACCGGCCGTGCGGCCGAGAAACAGGCGGCGGTTGATGGCTCGAGGCATTCAGGTTCTCCTCGGATGGCAGGAATTCGGTTCACGCGACGATTCATGGCACTGACCGGAGTCAAACTAGTAAGTTCCTTCCGGTGCGCACACCCGCCGGGGGGCCTCCCCGAATCGCATCATGTATCTTTCGACTCAGACGCCCCGCTCCTCGCCGGCTCAGGAACGAATGAACTGGAATTCAGAACTCACCGAGCTCACGACGGCCGCCACGGACGCGGTGCTGGCGATTCTCTCGATCGCGGCACTGGGCGCCGTCCGGCGGCGGCGGGAGGCAGATTCCTGGAAGGTCGACCTGTGGGTCTGGCTCCTGGGACTGCTCGCGGCGGCCTCGCTGCTGGGTGCGCTTGCCCATGGCTTCGAACTGTCCGAGCGCACCACGGACCTTCTCTGGCAGCCGCTGTATTTGTTCCTCGGGCTGGTCGTAGCGTTGTTCCTGGTCGGAGCGGTTCGGGATGACTTCGGCGAAACGGCGGCGCGACGTTCGCGTCCGTGGATGCTCGCGATCGGATTCGGGGTCTTCCGGGTGACTCGCCTGGGATCAGGGAGCTTCCTGGTGTTCGTAGCCTACGAGGGGATCGCGATGCTGGCCGCGCTTGGACTATTCGCGGATGCGGCGGTCCGGAAACGCGTTCCCGGCGCGGGTTTGATGACCCTCGGAGTCGGACTGAACCTCGGAGCGGCGGCCGTGCAGCAGAGCCCGGCCCGTCTCTCGATCGCCGGGGTTCCCTTCGACCACAATGGCCTCTTCCACCTCGTCCAGCTGGCAGCACTGGGAGTACTGACCTTCGGCGTCCTGCGAGGGCTCAGCCGGACTCCGCAGCCGTCCGGGTCTTCAGAGGAGCGAACTGCTCGATGACTCGGAAGTCGGTCTTCAGACGATCCAGGGGCTCTGCGCGCTGATCGATGCGTTCTTCCGCGAGGTTGCCGAGAAACGCAGAAGCTCTCGCCAGATACTCGACTCTCTCGGGCGCGATCTTCATCAGGCGGCAGCAGGTCGCGTCGACGGCGACCGGATCCCTGCCCATCACGATCACGCCCGCAGGTCGAGGCTCGCCCTGGATCGGCCCATTGCCGTCCATCCCCACGATCCCATCGACGATCGCGAAGCGGTCCCGTTTCGCCAAGGTGGCGTTGATGTCGAGGATGCTGTTGCCGATCCCGGCCATGTGCAGCGCGTTCTTCGGCCACCCGTAGACACTGCCCGGAACGATGCCGAACATGTTCTTCATCGAAAGGGTCACGCCGGCCCAGTGGTGGGTCTTGAGTTTCGGCATAGAAACCAGCAAATCCGCGTCCAGCAAGGTGTTCGGCAGATAGAGCGACCCGAGTGAACCGAAGCTGCCGAGCAGCGACACGCGCGTGACGTCATCCAGGTTGAGATCCACGAAGCGGGCGCCCGTGTCCCGAAGGACCGGGCCCAGCTCGGTCTCGAGCAGCAGGTATTCCGTGTCTCGTCGGTGCCCCGGCCCTTCTCCGACGACGACTTCAGCGGCCCCCGCGCGGCGGAATGCCTCGATCGCCGCATGGACGACCAGCGGGTGCGTGTTGATCACGCCCGCCTCGTCCACTTCCACCAGGTTGGGCTTCAGCAGCACGCGCCGGCCCTGTATCCGGAGCTCCGGAAACTCGCCCAGGCCCCGAGTGAGCAGATCCGGAAGGGTGCCGTCGTATTGCTCCGCCGCGAGGACGACCATTT
Organism: Gemmatimonadota bacterium; assembly: GCA_037382625.1. Taxonomy (GTDB): domain Bacteria; phylum Gemmatimonadota; class Gemmatimonadetes; order Palauibacterales; family Palauibacteraceae; genus Carthagonibacter. The sequence goes on from JARRPS010000208.1 coordinate 6,087, forward strand.
CCGAGCGCTCCTTCTTCGTGAACGCCTCGGCATGCCAGGGGCTCGCGACCGGGTCGCCGGACCGGCAACCCGCCACACTCAGTGCGAGCGTCGCTCCTCCCGTCATTCTCACGAACTCACGCCGATCAGTCACTGGATCCCTCGTTTGACTTCGTCAGGCGCGCCAGGGTCGGCGAGTCGCGCATCGATGCACGCCAGGAGAGAGATCGCGGTCGCGCGGGTCGTCGGCTCGGGAAAGTCCTCGCGCCACTGCTGAACGAGGCGAGCGCGGAGCGACCCGGAATCGGTGCCCGATTCCTCGGCCACGATGATGCCGAGCGCAGTAGTGAGGCGGGAGACAGGTTCGGCCAGCATCCGATCGAGCGCCGCACGTCCCTGCGTCAACGTAGCGTCCGTGCCGCCGGGACCCAGGGCCAGTAGGGCGAAAGCCGTGGTATCCGGGTATGGCCAGAGGTCTTCCTCGTGCGATCGCCCGAGCCCGTGATTCCAGCCACCTCCGGGGCAGGTGCGGTCCCGAAGCAGCGCCTCGCCATCGGCGATCGCGGCGTCCAGCGAGTCCTCATCGATCCTCCCGCGCAACGCACGGACGAGGAGCAGCGAGACCGCCGTCGGCTCGACCCAGCCCCACATCCCCTCCTGCCATGGCCATCCGCGAAGGCGGAGGTCGATCTCCAGGGGATTCTGACGGGGATTCCACCGAAGCCACAGCCGGGTGCGCCAAGAAACCTGCTTTCCCGGGTGTGCGAGCAGCCAGCGGGCCGCCTCCTCCGCCCGCTCGATCAGGGTCCCTTCACCTGTCGCCACGAGTGCGAGACCGGCGACCGCCGTACTGAAGCCGCTCGCCGCCACGAGATCCGAGACCGGCCACGCTCCCGATGGCTTCTGTCGCTCGCGAAGCCACTCCGTTGCACTCGCCCGAGGCTGATCGATGACCGCAGCGTCGATCCGCGTGTCCATGGCGGTGAGCGCCCGAAGCGCCCAGGCCGTCGGCTCCGTCGCCGATCTGCCCGACGCGGCGGCGGGCCAGCCACCGTCCGTGTTCTGCCTCACAACGAGGCGTCGTGCGAGTGTTTCGGCGAGTTCTCCGTCCACCGGGAAAGCTCCTCGTCGGACTGCGGGCTCGGGGCGCACTTGGCCCTGCAACGGGTGATCTATACGATGCACGGAGCGCGGCCGACGATCGACCGTTGCCCGTGCCTACCGGACATCATACAGGGAGAGGCAGGGTTCGGACCATGAAATACCGGTTGCTGGGTCGCAGTGGCCTGAGGGTATCCGAGCTGGCGCTGGGCACCATGACTTTCGGTGAAGAGTGGGGCTGGGGCGCCTCGATGCCCGAATCGAGGCGCATGTTCGACGCCTTCGCGGAGGCCGGGGGTAACTTTCTGGACACCGCGAACCGCTACACCGAAGGTACCAGTGAGCGCTTCGTAGGAGAGTTCATCGCCTCGGACCGGGATCACTGGGTCGTCGCCACGAAGTACACGCTCTGGACGCGCCGCGAGGATCCGAACTTCAGCGGCAATCACCGGAAGAACATGATGCAGGCCTGCGAGGCGAG
>JARRPS010000209.1:0-4326 GCA_037382625.1 Gemmatimonadota bacterium
TCCGTCGCGGCAGGCGCCGATCTCACTCTCTGGAGCGGGGACAAACTGCTCGGAGGACCCCAGGCCGGCATCCTTCATGGAAGAAGGGACCTGATCGGGCGCTTACGGAAGAGTCCTCTGCGGAGGGCGTTCCGGGTGGACAAGCTTACGCTCGCCGCTCTCGAAGCGACGCTCGCCCTCTACGAGAACCCGGAGGCGGCCGTTCAGAGGGTCCCGGCTCTGGCCCGGCTCTCGGAGTCCCCGAAAAGCGTCCGTCGGAGAGCCGAGCGAATGCGTGCGGAGGTGGCGGAGGCCGTGCGACCGAGGGTACACGTGGCGCCGATGGAGTCGCTGGTCGGAGGAGGAACGTTCCCGGGTGTCACGCTCGAATCCGCGGGCTGGGAGCTGGATGTACCGGCCGCCTGGATGGATAAGGCATGCCGGTCCGCCCGGAAGCCCCTGATCGGCCGGATCGAGAACGACCGCTTCCTGATCGACTTTCGGACGCTGGCGCCCGGGGAGGAAGAGGAAGAAGCCGCCGCGATCGTCTCCCGAGTACTCCTGGAGCGGCAGAACGAGGCTCCCGCTTCGTGAGAGCGTACGACGCCGTATTCCTGGACCGGGACGGCACCCTGATCGATGATCCCGGCTACCTGTCGGATCCGCGGGCGGTGTCGTTGAGACCGGGGGCGGCCGAAGCGGTCCGTCGGCTGAACGAAGAGGGCATTCCGGTGATCGTCGTGACAAACCAGTCGGGCATCGGCAGAGGCTACTATTCCGAATCGGACTTCCGGGCAGTGCAGGCGGAACTGGAACGCCAGCTCTCGGACCATGGAGCCCGCCTTCAAGGCATCTTTCACTGTCCGCACGACCCGGAAGCCGGGCCGTGCGCGTGTCGAAAGCCCGGCACGGAGCTCTTCACGCGAGCGGCCCGACGGTTCGGCATTCACCTGGACCGCTGCCTCTACGTCGGAGACCGGGTCCGGGACGTCGTGCCCGGCCTCGAGCTGGGTGGGGATGCGATTCTGGTGGCGGGGTCCGACGGGCGGTATGATGGGCCGGTGCCGTCAGAAGTGCAGCGAGTGGAGACTCTGCTGGAAGCGATCCGCCAGGCCGTACCACGGAGCGAGCAGTGAAGCCACCCTTTCAGATCGCCGTCTTCGTCTCGGGCTCGGGTACCAATCTCCAGGCGCTCCTCGACCGTTTCCCGGCTGCCTCCGGGAGAGCCGCACAGGTATCGCGGGTGGTGGCCAGTCGTCCCGGAATCGGAGCGATCGCTCGTGCCGAGCAGGCGGGGGTCCCGTGGTCGGTCCTCCCGGCAGGCGTCGATTCCGACAGTCTCGCGGAGGCGATGCTCACGGAGCTCGAGCTCGCGCATGCCGACCTGCTCGTGCTCGCGGGCTTCCTGAAGCTCATTCCCGAGGCCGTCGTGCGCAGCCATCGGGGTCGGATTCTCAACATCCACCCGGCGCTGCTGCCGGCCTTCGGAGGGCCCGGCATGTACGGACGAAGAGTACACGAGGCGGTCCTCGCATCCGGCGCCCGGATCAGCGGTGCCACGGTGCACGTCGTGGATGAACAGTACGATCATGGCCCGATCGTGGCGCAATGGCCCGTTCCCGTCCTCGAAAGAGACGACGCGGAGACCCTTGCGGCCAGGGTGCTGGAGGTGGAGCATCGGCTGCTTCCCGACGTGGTCGAGGCGTTCGCGACGGGAGACCTGACGACGGACCCGGCCGGTAGACCCGAATGGAAACGACCCCTGTTCCAGGACGATCGATTCGCGCTCGTCCCACCGAAGAGTTGAGGTAGATCGAATGCCCTATGCGCTTCTCAGCGTATCCGACAAGACAGGACTTGTGGAATTCGGCAGCGCGCTCGTCGAACGCGGCTGGACCCTGCTCTCGACGGGAGGCACGGCGCGAGTGCTTCGCGAGTCCGATGTTCCCGTCACTCCGATCGCCGAGTTCACGAAGTTTCCGGAGATCCTCTCCGGCCGGGTCAAGACCCTGCATCCGGCTGTGCATGCGGGGTTGCTCGCGCGGCTCTCGGTGGAACAGGACGTCCGGGATCTCGAGAAGCACGGGCTGTCGGCGATCGGTCTCGTCGCCGTGAATCTCTATCCCTTCCGGGAGACGGTGGCGCGCCCTGACGCGACCCTCGCCGACGCGCTGGAGCAGATCGACATCGGGGGCCCGACGATGCTCAGGGCCGCGGCCAAGAACCACCCGTTCGTCTATCCGATCTGTGACCCCTCCGATTACGGCAGTGTCCTGAGTGCGATCGACTCGGAAGAGGACGATCCGGATCTCCGGCGCCGGCTCGCTGCGAAGGTGTTCACCCACACGGCGACCTACGACGCCGCGGTGGCCGGCTATCTCCGGGGCAGTGATACCGAGACGGAGGGCGACTCCCTGCCCGAGGAGTTCCTGCTCTCGCTCGTGCGCGCTCAGGAGTTGAGATACGGCGAGAATCCGGATCAGTCTGCGGCGTTCTACAGAGTTGCCTCGAGGCAGCCGGAGGGAATACCCGCTCTCCGACAGGTGCACGGCAAGGCACTCTCCTTCAACAACATTCTGGACCTGGACGGTGCCCTCCTCGCGATCGCGCCGTTTCTCGGCGAGGAGTCTGCGGCCTGCGTCATTCTGAAACATACGACGCCCTGCGGACTGGCCGTCGGACGCTCGGTGGCCGAGGCGTACCGGAAGGCGTTGGCCTGCGACCCCGTATCGGCCTTCGGCTCGACCGTGATTTTCTCTCAGCCGGTCACGGAAGCCGTAGCCGAGGAGATCGCCAAGCTGTTCGTCGAGTGCATCGTGGCGCCCGGCTACGCTGCCGCTGCGCTGCGGATTCTGCAAGAAAAACCCTCCATCCGGATTCTTTCGCCGGCCACGGAGGGTCGATTCGGCGCCGCGGTCGGACAGATCGCGGCCGGGCTGGACGCTCGAGGGGTCAGTGGTGGAATGCTGGTCCAGACCACGCCCGAACCCGCCCGACCTTCTCGGCTTCGTGAATCGGCCGACGTCCGGGTCGTGACCCGGCGTGAGCCGACTGCGAAGGAGTGGGAAGAGCTGGCTTTCGCCTGGGCAGCGGTGCAGTCGGTGAAGTCCAATGCGATCCTCCTTGCGAAGGAAGGCGCTTCCATCGGGATCGGCGCGGGCCAGATGAGTCGGGTGGACGCCGTACAGTTGGCCGAGAAGAAGGCGCGAGATGCAGGACACACGCTCGTCTCGGTCACACTCGCGTCGGATGCATTCTTTCCCTTCCGCGACGGCGTCGATTCCGCTGCGCGAGCGGGCGTCACGGCGATCATTCAGCCCGGCGGGTCGAAGCGGGACGATGAGGCGATCGCCGCCGCCGATGAGCATGGAATGACGATGGTGTTCACGGGGCGGCGCACCTTCCGGCACTGAGGTACCCCCTTCCTCGCCGGCAGGATCGGCGAGACGGACTCCGACGAACCGGTCCTTTCCGGTGCACCCGTATCGAGAATGGTTCTTGACCGGTCTCCGAGGCCCGCATAGAGTTGCGCGTGCTAGTGCCCGGGGCGTCCGGGCTCTGACCGCGTGCACCCGTTCAGGAAATACGGATTCGCTGATGCAAGACTTCCGGCGTCCGCTGCGGAACGCCCTGCCGATCCTCGCGATCGCGGCTGCTGCCCTTGTGACAGGCTGTGGCGGACCGTTCCCGCAGTCCGCGCTGCGTCCAAGCTCGGACTTCGCCACGAGTCTCGATGACCTGTTCCGCGGCATCTTCTTCTGGGCCGTCATCGTCTTCGTGATCGTCGAAGGAGCCCTTCTCGTGGCGGTCTTCCGGTTCCGTGACGATGAGGGAAAGCGTGAGGCGAAGCACGTTCACGGGAATACCATTCTCGAGATTTCGTGGACGATCGCACCGGCGATCATCCTCGTGCTGATCGCGGTTCCGACGATCCGCACGATCTGGGAGGTCGACCGCCCGACCAGGGATCCCGACGCGCTTCTCGTCGAGGCCGTCGGACGGCAATGGTGGTGGGAGTTCCGGTACCCGGAGCTCGGGATCGTTACGGCGAACGAATTGCACGTCCCCGTCGGCCGGACGATCGACATCCGGCTGACCTCCGCAGACGTGATTCACTCGTTCTGGTTCCCGCGCGCCGGAGGGAAGCGAGACGTGATCCCCGGGCACGAGAATCACCTCTGGTTCAAGATGGACTCGGTGGGAGTCTTCCCCGGACAGTGCGCCGAGTTCTGCGGGATGTCGCATGCACTGATGAAGATGGAGCTCGTCTCGGAACCTCCCGAGGCGTTCGAGGCGTGGGTGGCCGGCCAGCAGAAGACGGCACTCGGTACGGGCGACACGGCGGCT
>JARRPS010000210.1:0-4319 GCA_037382625.1 Gemmatimonadota bacterium
CGAGTATCGCGAGTGGAACCAGGTCGTCCCTTACACCGACCGCATGGACTACCTCGCGCCGATGATCTACAACATCGCATACGCCGGTGCGGTCGAGAGCCTGCTCGGAATCGAGATCACGCCTCGCTGCCGTGCAGTCCGCCTGATACTCAGCGAGCTGAACCGGCTGCTCGGTCACCTGCTCTGGCTCGGCACGACGGCGATGGACATTGGTGCGACGACGGTCTTCATCTACACCTTCGGCGAGCGGGAGACGATATACAACCTCCACGAAGCGTACTGTGGATCGCGGATCACGAATTCCGCCACCCGCATCGGAGGCATGCTCGCAGACCTCCCGGCCGGCTGGCTAGAGGCGTGTCGCGATTTCGTGCGGAGGCTGCCCGAGACGCTGGACGAGAGCGAGCGCCTGCTCACCCGGAACAGCATCTGGATGGCGCGGACGATGGACATAGGTCTGATCGATGCCGAGACCGCGCTGAATTTCGGACTCACGGGGCCCAATCTGAGGGCCTGCGGGATTGCCTACGACGTAAGGAAGGCGCGGCCGTACCTCGGCTACGACGAGTACGACTTCGACGTACCGGTCGGCGTGACCGGGGACACGTACGATCGCTACCTCGTCCGGCTCGAAGAGATGCGGCAGAGCATCCGGATTCTCGAACAGGCGCTGGACCGGGTGCCGGATGGCCCGATCAACGTGGCTGACGCGGCCGTGATCCTCCCGCCGAAGAGCGAGGCGATGGGTTCGATCGACGCGATGATCGCCCATTTCAAGCTGGTCATGGAAGGGCTGTAGGTCCCGGCGGGCGAGGTATGGTACTCCGTCGAGGCGACGAAGGGCGAGCTGGGGATCGGCATCGTGTCCGATGGCGGCTCGAAGCCCGTGCGCTGTCGGTTCCGCGCGCCATCGTTCGTCAACCTGTCGGCGCTTCCGTACCTGGTGGAAGGTGGCCTGGTCTCGGACGTGATCGCGGTCAACGCGAGCATCGACATCGTCCTCGGCGAGATCGATCGTTGAGCCCGCTGAACGCGTCGCAGGGCACGAACGCCGAACGGAGAGAGCGGACGACGTGAAGAAAGTCCACCCAGCCGTAGTCGGGGCGCAGCCGTTTCAGCTGGCGGAGCACCGCCCGGTCGAGCGACTCTTCGAAGATGCCGAAGGCCGTGACCGCCTCGAGAAGTCACTCAGCCGGTACCCCGAGAAGGCGGGCGCTCTCCTCCCGATGCTAGCATACGCCCAGGAGCGGAATGGCTGGGTCTCGCCGGAGGCTATGGAGGAGGTTGCCGAGGCGCTCGACCTGACGCCTGCCTACGTGCGATCCGTAGCGACGTTCTACACGATGTACGCCAAGCGTCCCGTGGGCCGATACTGGATCCAGGTCTGCACCTGCATCTCGTGTCACGTGAACAAGGGCGAGGAAGTGTTCGAGTCCTTTCTCGAGCATACGGGCACCCGTGCCGGCGAGGTGTCGAAAGACGGTCGTTATACGGTGATCGAGGCCGAGTGTCTCGGTGCCTGCGGTTTTGCCACCGTGGTACAGGTGAACGACCGCTACTTCGAAAACGTCACCCCGGAGAAGGTACCGGAGGTGCTGGAGCAGCTCGAACGGGGCGAACCCGAGGCATAGCCAGATGGGATTCCCGCACAGTCACGAACTCGAGGTGGGGACGATTCTCTCCCGGCACTTCGGCGATCCGAAGGCCAGGGAGCTGGAGACGTGGCTCACCTACGGGGGATACGAGGGACTCAAGCAGGCCGTCGGAATGGACCCCGGCGAGATCACGACGGTCGTCAAGAACTCGGGACTGCGGGGCAGGGGAGGCGCCGGCTTCCCGACGGGGCTCAAGTGGAGCTTCATGCCGCAGGAAAAGAGCGGTCCCCATTACCTGTGCTGCAACGCCGACGAGTCCGAGCCCGGGGCGTTCAAGGACCGTGAGATCCTGCGCTGGGTCCCGCATCTGCTGATCGAGGGTTGTCTCATCGCGGCTCGAGCGATCCGAGCCGAACACGCCTACATCTACGTCCGGGGAGAGTACTTTCCCTTCACCTCGATCCTCAACAACGCGGTGGTAGAGGCGTACGAAGCCGGCTACATCGGCCTAGACATCCTGGGCAGCGGGTGGGACTGTGACCTGACGGTTCACATCGGTGCCGGAGCCTATATCGCCGGCGAAGAGACCGGTCTGATGAGCTCGTTGTCCGGAGGGCGGGCGGAGCCGAAGATCAAGCCGCCATTTCCCGCCCAGTCGGGCGTGTTCGGCAAGCCGACCACGGTCAACAACGTTGAGACCCTCGCTGCGGTCCCGATGATCGTGGTCAACGGGGCGGACTGGTACCGGCAGTGGGGAACCGAGAAGAGCCCCGGCACGAAGCTCTGGTGCTGCTCGGGTCACCTCGTCCGGCCGGGCAACTACGAACTCGAGCTCGGCGTTCCGCTCAAGGATGTCATCTACGACGTGTGCGGCGGTGCGCCGGACGGAAAGAAGATCAAGGCCGTGATCCCCGGTGGGTCTTCGACGGCCATGCTGACGGCCGACGAACTCGATGTTCCCTCCACGTACGAGGGGCTGCAGGAGGCGGGCAGCTCCCTGGGAACGGCGTCCCCGATCGTGTTGAACGAGGACACCAACATCGTCCGCGCCACGCGGCGCATCGCCGACTTCTACGCCCACGAGTCGTGCGGCCAGTGCGTTCAGTGCCGGGAAGGTACAGCCTGGGTCGCCAAGATTCTCAAGCGGATCGAAGACGGCGACGGTCGGCTGTCCGACCTCGACACCCTGTACGATTTGTGTGAGCAGCTGACGGGACGCACGATCTGCGTTCTCGCCGACAGCGTCGTGTTCCCGCTCCGGTCCTCGCTGGACAAGTTCCGGGACGAGTACGAGGCGTTGATCGGCGGACGGGCCTGAACCGAGCCTTGCGAGGCGCGAGACACGGATGAACGAACCACTGAGCGAGACGATCCGGCTTACCATCGACGGCGTCGTGGTCACGGTCCCGAAAGGGACGACCGTGCTCAAGGCAGCCGAGAAGGCCGGCATCGTCGTGCCGCATTATTGCTTTCACCCAGGAATCCCCACGCGTCCGGCGCAGTGCCGGATGTGCCTCGTGGAGATCGAGGGACAGCCCAAGCTGCAGCCATCCTGCGTCATGACCGCGGGGGACGGGATGAACGTGGCCACCCAGAGCGAAGCGGCGAGGGAGGCGCGTCGCTCGGTGATCGAGTTCCTGCTCCTCAATCACCCGGTCGACTGTCCGATCTGCGATGCCGCCGGTCAGTGCATGCTTCAGGACTACGCCTACGAGACGGGCCAGCTCGAGAGCCGGTTTCAGGAAGCGAAGCTGGTGCTGGGTCGGGATCGGATCGCCGACGATATCCTCTACTTCGCCGACCGATGCATCCTCTGCACCCGATGCGTGCGATTCATGCGGGACGTGGCGGGAGATGAAGCGCTGATCGTGGCCCAGCGAGGCCACAAGGCCTACATCGACACATTTCCCGGGAAGGACCTGGACAACGAGTTTCGCGGCAACATCGTCGACGTCTGCCCGGTAGGAGCCCTCGTTCACGAGGACTTCCTGTTCAAGGCCCGCGCATGGGACATGGACTCGGCGCCGGGCGTCTGTCCCGGGTGTTCGAACGGCTGCAACATCGAGATCGGGGCCAAGGAGAACCAGGTCGTTCGGATCAAGCCACGATACAATGCCGAAGTGAATTCCTACTGGATGTGCGACTACGGGCGAAAGCACCTGGTGATGGCCAACCGTGGTGCCCGGATCGACCTTCCGCTGATCCGGCGGAATGGAGAGCTCGAGGCAGTCCACTGGGGCGAGGCGCTCAGCTGGCTGTCTGAACGGATGCCCGATGGAGACGGCGTGGCGCTGGTCTCACCGTTCGAGTCTACCGAATCGATCGCCGCGTTTCGGGCGTTGCTCGCCAAAATGGGAATCAGCGGCGGGGGATACCGCCTCGCCCGGGGCGATGAGGCGCAACTCGAGGGCTTTCCGAAACTGAAGCTGAGGGCCGAGCGGGCCCCGAACGCGGCGGCCGCCGAGCTGTTCGGATTCCGGGAAACGGATCGACCCCCGCAGGCGGAAGCCGGCACGACCCTGGTCGTGGCAGGGGACCGGCTGGATGACGTCCCCGCCGACTACGGGGCCGATGCGGGATTCTTCCTCTATCTTGGGAGTCACCTGTCGGAGGCGACTCGGAATGCGGACGTGATCCTGCCGATTACGACATTCCTGGAGATGGAGGGCAGCTTCATCAATCACGAGGGCCGTCTGCAGCGCTTCCAGCAGGCGCTGGTTCCGC
>JARRPS010000211.1:0-4911 GCA_037382625.1 Gemmatimonadota bacterium
GTGGGAGCCCTGGGAATCTCCGTGCGCCGCAGCGTCGAGGGAACCCGGATCGCCGCGGAACTGGCGGATCTCCAGCGCGAGGAGCGGGCTCTGCAGGCACAGTCGATGGAAGAGTGGCTTCGCGTGGACTCGTTGGAATCACGAGAGCGGATTCTGGAGGCGGCCGTCGGGCTCGGCCTCAGGCCCTCGAACGAGGGCGAAATTCTCTATCTCCCCGATGTGACGACGCCCGCGGGCGTCGGGAGTGCGGCCCCATGAAGAAGGTGAAAGACGCAGTCTCCCGGCGGCATGCGCGCCGCTGCCGGTTCCTGTCGCTCGTGGTGAGCGTGGCTGCGCTCGGGATGACGGCCCGTGCGGCGCAGATCCAGCTGCTGCAGGCGGACCGCTGGCGACAGAGATCCGAGGTGCAGACGGAGACGCACGACACCCTGCCGGCGGCGCGCGGGGGCATATTCGATCGGCACGGGAGACCGCTGGCGGTGTCGCTCGAGGCATTCGACGCCTTCTTCGCAGCCGCCGAAAGCGCTGACCGGGAGGGCGACATTGAGGCGATCGCATCGATCGTCGAGCTGGCTCCCGCGACGGAGCGTCGTCTCCGGGCGGCCACCCGGGGCTGGACCGCGATCGGGCGCGTGGACGGCAGGATTCGGGCCTTGCTCGAGGAGACCGTCCGGGCCGGCGTGCACTTCACGCCAGTGGTCACACGTGCCTATCCCGAAGGCGATCTGGCGCGAACCCTGCTCGGCAGCGTGAACGAAAGCGGACGGGGTCGCTCGGGTCTCGAGTTGCTCCTCGACAGTCTGCTCGTCGGCACGGAGGGAAGAGCTGTCTGGAAAGTGGACGCCCGCGGAGAACGCTATCCGGTTCCCGAGGCGGGGCGCTCGCTGCCGAGACCGGGTCTCGACGTGTTCCTGACGATCAGACTGTCGAGGAGCAGATTCCTGCCTTTACCGATCCGTACGAGCCCGGCTCCACGGTGAAGCCGTTTCTGATCGCGACTCTGCTGCAGGAGAATCTCGCGAGCCTGAACGATCGGGTGGACGTCGAGATGGGCGAATGGCGACCGCCGCACCGAACCATCAGGGATGTGCATGGCTACGACACGCTGTCGGTGGCCGAGATTCTGCTGCATTCGAGCAACATCGGAGCGGCGAAGCTGGCGGAACGGATGGATCGTGGCCTGCAGTACTCGTATCTGCGGGACTTCGGGTTCGGAACGCCGACGGGAGTCCGGGTGCCGTCGGAATCCGCCGGTCTGTTGCGACGCCCCAGCGAGTGGTCGGCCGTCAGCCAGGCATCACTCGCCTTCGGCTACGAGATCCTGACCACCTCCGCGCAACTGGCAGCGGCATACGGCGCCCTCGCCAACCGGGGCGTTCTCATGCGGCCCGCGCTGATCCGTGAGGTGAAATCTCCGGAGGGTGAGACCAGGTGGCGATCGGAGCCGGAACCCGTGCGCAGGGTGATCCGGGATGACGTCGCCGACCGGGTCACGGAGGTTCTCACCTGGGTCGTGAGCGAGGAAGGCACGGGACACCGGGCGGCGCTCGAAACGATCCCGATTGCCGGAAAGACGGGAACGGCACGGATCGCATCCAACGGCGGGTATGCCGAGCGTCGCTACGCGGCTTCGTTCGTGGGATTCGCGCCGGCCACCGATCCGAAGCTGGTGATTCTCACCAAGCTCGAGGATCCGAAAGGGCAGTACTACGGAGGAGGGATCGCGGCTCCCGTGAGCCGGAGCGTGCTGCAGGCCATGCTCGCCGGAGAAGACGCCGGGCTGCTCGACGACACGCGGAAGCCTGCCCGCGGGTCCAGGTCGTTCGCGGCGGCGGGAGTACTGGGGCTGAACTGGATGCGTTCCGGACACCCGGCGGCTCCAGCCGAGAACCGTAGCGCATCGGATGGCCAGCGACACGGGGAAGGAACGACTCCGGCGGTTTTCCGATTCGTCGCCGACGACGGAGCGGGCGACCTCAGGCCGCGAGCCTCTGCCGAAGAGCGTGAACCGGTCAGTGTCGTCGTTCCGGACGTGGTGGGATTGGACCTGCGCGCGGCCGTGAGCCGGCTGTACCGGGCCGGGCTCAACGTGGAATTGCACGGTAGTGGTGAGGTGGCTGAGCAGGTTCCGGCACCCGGAATCAAGGCTGTGCGGGGTGCCAGTGTCATTCTCCGCTGAAACTGAGTCAGACCGGGCGACGAGGACGGGAGGCTCGTGCGGGACGCAGCAGGTGATCGGTAGCGCCGAGGTGGAGCGGAGGCTCCACGACGCGGGCCTCGAAATGGCCCGGGTGGGGACTCCGCCGCCGGGGTTCACCGCGCTTCGGATCGACTCCCGGTTCGTGGAGCCGGGCGACCTCTTCTGCGCGATCCGGGGCACCCGCGTGGACGGACATTCCTTCCTCGATCAGGTGACGGCCGCAGGTGCGGCCGGCGCCGTCGTGGAGCGGGCGGGGGAGGCTGATAGCCTTCCCCGCTTCGTGGTCTGTGACACCCGCATCGCTGCAGCCCACCTGGCCGAGCTCTTCGAGGGAGATCCCGCCAGCGAACTCTCCTTCACCGGAATCACCGGCACCAACGGCAAGACCACCACGGCGCTTCTTCTCCGGTATCTGCTTTCCGAGAACATGCCGAGCGCTGCGGTCGGTACACTCGGGACGCTTCATCCGGATGGACGCCTCGAGGCGGCGCGACTGACGACGCCCGACCCGCTCACGCTCTCGGCCACCTTCCGAGCCCTGCGGAACGAGGGCGCACGATTCGTGGCGATGGAAGTCTCTTCCCATGCTCTCGAACAGCATCGCGCCGACGCGATTCCATTCGAGGTGGCGGTGTTCACGAATCTGAGCCGCGATCACCTCGACTACCACGTCGACATGCAGACGTACCGCCGGGCCAAACTGCGCCTCGTCGGCCTGCTCCGGGAAGACGGAGGCTGTGCGGTCAATGCCGATGAGCCTGCCTGGGACACGGATGCCTTCTCCGGCGTGCGGGTCGTGAAGTTCGGCTTCGCGGCGTCGGCCGACGTGCGTGCCGTCGACCCCCGGTTCGTGCCGGGAGGGAGCGAATGGGAGCTCGTCACGCCGCGAGGCCGGTCCGAGGTGCGCCTGCCGCTCGTCGGACCGTTCAACATCTCGAATGCGCTCGCGGCGGCCGCAGCGGCGCACCTGACGGGAATCGGGCCGACCGAGATCGCACGCGGTCTCTCGTCGGCACCCCAGGTGCCCGGTCGAATGGAGTCGCTCACCCATCGGCCCACGCTCGTCGTTCGAGACTACGCTCACACACCGGACGCTCTGGAGCGCACGCTCGAGGCGCTTCGACCCTCCGTCCGAGGCCGATTGATCGTCGTGTTCGGTTGCGGCGGCGACCGGGATCCGGGAAAGCGTCCCGAGATGGGTCGGATCGGTGTCGCGGGCTCCGACTACGCGATCGTCACCTCCGACAATCCCCGGACGGAAGACCCGGGCGCGATCGTGCACGACATCATCTCGGGACTGCCGTCCGGGGATTGGGAAGCGATCGTCGACCGCCGGGAAGCGATCGGCAGGGCGCTCGAGCTGGCCGGCGAAGACGATGGCGTTCTCCTCGCCGGGAAGGGTCATGAGACTTACCAGGAGGTCGGCGAAGAGCGTCAACCCTTCGATGAGTCCGTGGTGGTCGCGGAATTGCTGGCGCAACGGCGGGAGGCCGAATGAGCGCCCGGTTCGAGGGACACGAGGTTCGTCGGGCGCTCGGCCTGCCGCACTTTCCGGACCGGGTTCGATTCGACTCCGTGTCCACCGACACGCGGGATCTTCGGAAGGGCGCCCTGTTCGTCGCACTCGCGGGCGATCGGTTCGACGGCTTCGAATACCTCGACCGGGCCGCGAAGAAGGGCGCGCTCGGCGCGATCGTTCCCGAGGGGCGTCCGCTGCCGGCGCTGGATCTCGAGTGGTTTCCGGTTCCCGACACGACCCGCGCGCTGGGAGACCTCGCCCGCGCGTACCGGCGCAGGTGCGGTGCCAGGGTGATCGGCGTGACCGGCAGCAGCGGCAAGACGACCGTCAAGGAGATGCTGGCGGCTGCGATCGCGAGCGAGCGTCGGGTTCATGCGACCGAAGGCAATTTCAACAACCTCATCGGGGTGCCGCTGACCGCGCTTGCCGCACCGCCCGATGCAGAAGTCTGGGTCATCGAGATGGGGAGTAACGCCCCGGGCGAGATTGCACGCCTCGCAGCGATCGCAGAGCCGGACGACGCCCTTGTCACCACGATCGGTCCGGCGCACCTAGAGGGCTTCGGCGACGAATCCGGCGTGCTCCGCGAAAAGCTCGCCCTCGTTCGCGCCGCGCGGCCGGCCGGCAGCGTCATCATCGGCGAGAAGCCCCCTCTGCTCGGTCGATCCGCCCGCGAGATCCGAGCAGATGCCCGAGTGGCGGGACTCGGCGACGATGCGGACTGGCGGCCGGATCGCTGGGGCATCGAGGCCATGAACGCCTGGTTCGAGAGGCAAGGGACGAGATATGCAGTCCCCGCCGGAGGTGAGCACCATCTCCGCGACGCCATTCTGGCGGCGGCCATGGCGGACTCGGTCGGCATTACGGCGAACGGAGTCGCAGAGGGACTCGCGGAGTACCGTCCGGTAGGGATGCGCGGCGCCGTCCGCCAGGTCGGCGGACTCACGATCGTCGCCGACTGTTACAACGCAAATCCGGAGTCGTTCGCTGCGGCGATCGATTTCTGCGTGCGGGCATTCCCCGGCCGGCAACTGACGGCCGTCGTCGGATCGATGCTCGAACTGGGCTCCCATTCCGAGACGGCCCACGATCAGGTGGCGAGATCCCTGATCGAGGCCGGCTTCGCCCGGATCCTCGCACTCGGGGAATTCGCTCCCGCCTTCGACCGACTGACCACGACGCCGAACGCGGA
>JARRPS010000212.1:0-6713 GCA_037382625.1 Gemmatimonadota bacterium
GTTGTCGGTGGCGACATGCGGGGCATCGGCGGCCCGGAACATGTTCCCGTACTTTCGCATCAGGGGCCCGATATAGGGCTGCCTGAACTCGATCACCACGTCCGGATTCACGGCGCGCAACTCGGTCATGAGATCGGTGAGCAGGCGGTCTGCGGCCTCGCTGACCGAGGCGAAGTCCCGGCCGTCGGCCATCGTCAGTTCCGTCGAATCGGTCGCGACGAAGAAACCCAGGAAGTCGAGCTTGAAGCCATCGACGTTCCACTCGTCCATCGCCCGGCGGTACGTGTCTATGAGATGCTCTCGAACCTCGGGGTAGCGAGGGTCCAGCACCCAGGCGCCCTGACCGTCCCAGTAGCGCAGGTACCTGCCCCGAAACTCGACAAAGGTCTTCGAGTTCTCACCGACCAGCGGCATGGCGTACCAGAGCAGGAGCTTCATTCCGCGTTCGTGGACCCCATCCACGAAATCCCGCATCGCGGGAATACGCTCCGGTTCCCAGTCCCCCGTGAACGCGTAACCCCGCCGGCTGTCCAGGGTCTGCCAGCCGTCATCCACGATGATCGCCTCGTATCCGAGCTCCTTCGCCAGCTCGACCTCCCTCAGAAGGGCCGCCGCCTCGACTTGCTGGTGATAGCTGTACCAGGTGGAGTACATCGGCCGTCGGGCGAGGTCGGGAACATGCGCCGGCTCGGTATCGGGGATTCCGGCCCACCATGCGCTCACCTCGCCCAGCGACTTCCGCAGGGGGACGGGCCGTCGATCGACCCGAATCTGCAACTCGATGCGGTTCGTTCGAGGGTGCCGTTCCGTAAACAGCTCGATCTCGCCGCGAACCGTTGCATCCTCTTCCCGGATCCCGGCCCTCAGACGGATGGGATTCAGGGCGTCGGATACTGCGATCGTGACCCGATTTCCGTCGTCGTTTCCGAACAGTGCCAGGACCGGGGCGTTCCGGGCGAACATCGAGGTCACGCCCGACATCGACCAGTCGGGCCCGATCGTCTTGCGACCCCAGCTGCCGGTAGTCCAGATCCCCTGCATATCCAGCGCGGGCGTCGACCAGCGGAGCGCCAGTGTCGGAGGCGTCCGGGGTGTGTCGCTTTCCAGTGTCAGCGTGGCGATGCCGAGTCCGGCCTCGACCGTCGTCGTATCCGTGAAGAGGCGAAACGGCCCGGTTTCCCCATCGAGGGAGAAGGCGAGGCCCGCGACTTCGAAGGCGACGGCATCGTCCTGGGCCGCCGCGGGTGCAGCTGCTCCGGCTCCCAGTGTGAACAGCACGAGCGTGCCGGCGAGAGTGAGCGTCCGCATCCCTCCCTCCTCTCTGTGGGCAGGTGAGCCGCTGGCTTCCGGAAAGACTGGGCGTTCGGGGCGGATTTCGCTATGCGGACCCACTGCACGGGCGTAGTATGAGTCTGTGATCCGAACCCGTCCCGTCTCCGTCCGTGCGCTACTGCTGCTCGCCATCTGGCCGGGCTCGTTCGTTCCGGAGCTGAGAGCCCAGCAGCCGCCGGACAGTGACCTGGACCTGCTCCTGAACTACGGATACCTCGCCGCGTTCTTCGATCCCGGGATCGCCGGATTCGAGACCGAGGATCGAACGATTCGCGTTCTGAACGTTCCGTTCAGCTTCACGGTTCGCGACTGGGAGGATCGGGGTTGGGGCCTTCGGCTCAGGTTCGCGGGCGTCCTCGGGGTGGAGAACGTGGACGGCATCGGTGATATCCCGGATGCGAAGATCGGGGCGTTCGCCTTGATCCCGGGTCTCGAAGTGCCGATCCCGCTGAGCGATCGATCTTTGCTACGACCCTTCGTCGACGTCGGACTCGCGTTCGCCACCGCGGACACGGAAGACCTGGCGCCCGCTACGATCGGAATCAGTGCGCTGGGCTTGCGATCGGAGTTCGTTTTCCCCTGGCGGCTGTTCGAACTGGGCCTGGAGCCGAGGCTTCTCTACGCCGTCACCTGGTCCGACGAAGAACTGCGGGACGACTATGGCATTCTCGCTCTGCGCGCCGACGCGCAGTATCCGCTCTTCCGGATCGGAGACAAACGCCTGACAGGCGTGATCTACTTTCAGCCTGCGTGGTTCATCGACGCGTTCGACATTTCCTCCAGCGACATGCCCGAGACATCGGCGGTGCGCCAGCAGTACGAGGTCGGAATCGGCTGGGACTGGCGTGGCGAAGCACCTAGGATCTGGTTCCTCCCGGTGCCGCCCGTCGGGCTGGGACTCAGCTTCGGAGACGGCCTCGAGGGCATTCGAATACGGATCGGCGGGAGCCGACTCACCCGTCTACCCCCCGATACCTGGGAGCGGAAAGGGACCCACTGAGGCAAGCACGGATCGGGGAGACGACCGGTGATTGTGAACTCCAGACGTGATGCTATCTTGCGGGGTCCGGGTCGGGCTCCCGGTCCGGCACGAAGGCAGTCCCGCTTTTCCGTCGGCCTCGCGCCGACGCTCCAACGAGGACAGGTCCATGGAATATCGACTCGCCATCATCGGATTCGGTACGGTCGGCCAGGGATTCGTGGAGATTCTCCGCGATCGCTCGGCGGAGCTCACCGAGCGATTCGGCGTGAGTTTCCGGATCACCGGGATCTGCGATGCGCGGCTGGGGAGGTCGTTACGACCAACAAGGGTCCGATCGCTCTCCATTGGCCCGAGCTCGCTGCACTGGCCGCCGAACGCGGTGTCCAGATCGGAGCCGAGGGCACCGTGATGAGCGGCACGCCCACAGTGAATCTCGGTCTCCATCTGCTGCGCGCCGCCGGCGTGAACGGGGTCCGGGGCATTCTGAACGGGACGTGCAATTACATCCTGACCCGTATGGAGGCCGGATCCACCTACGGGGACGCGTTGGCGGAGGCGCAGGAGAAAGGATACGCCGAGGCGGACCCGACGGGAGACGTCGAAGGCTTCGACGCGGCCGGCAAGGTCGTGATTCTCGGCAATCTCCTCATGGGCGAACCCATCACGATGTCCGACGTGGACCGCACGGGGATCTCAGGACTCACCCCGGCAGATATCCGGGCGGCCGCCGAGGCCGGTGAGCGCTGGAAGCTGATCGGGTCCGTCGAACGTCGGGAAGGAGAGGTCAGAGCCGTCGTATCTCCGCAGCGGGTTCCGCTCAGCCATCCGCTCTCCTCCGTGGGAGGAGCGATGAACGCCGTGACATTCGACACGCAGATCCTGGGTGAGGTGACGCTCGTCGGACCCGGTGCCGGTCGCCTCGAGACCGGCTACTCGGTGCTCGTGGATCTGCTGGAGATTCATCGCACGCGCGCCTGAACGCGAAGCGTGCCGAACACGAGGTAGGCATATGACAGTGATGACGACGGACGGCGTGCGGGCGTACGTCGAGAGGGCGGCCCAATACATGTCGGAACGAAAGGCGCACCGCGACAGGGTGCGCCGACTGAAGTTCGACACCATCGCCGTGCACGGAATGTACAGTGCGGAGGAGGCGTTCACGGGCGGCCAGGGGGGAATCATCGAGCCGGTCTTTCCCTCGAGCTCGCAAGCGTACCGGGACAGCGACGAGATGGAAGCCGCGCTCTCCTACCAGATTCCCACCTGGTGTTACTCGCGGATCCACAATCCGACCGTGTTCTACCTCGAGGAGACTCTCGCCCTTCTCGAATCCTACGGCTGTGGCTTCGATGCCACCGGACTGTGCACCTCATCCGGGATGGCGGCCATCAAACAGGCGATTGAGCCCCTGCTGGCCCGCGAAGGGTCCGGAGCCGAGAACATCAATTTCGTCTCGGCGGCGCAGACCTACGGAGGGACTTTTCAGCTCTTCAACGTGCGCATGGCCGAACGCGGCGCAAATGTACGCTGGGTACGGGAGCCGTGGAACGTAGAGGACTGGGAGCCCCTGATCGACGAGGGAACACGATTCCTCTACGCCGAGATCCCGTCGAATCCGCAGCAGGCGTTCGCCGATATCGCTGCTGTCGCCGAACTGGCGCACTCACACGGCATCCCGCTGATCGTGGATGCGACTGTAGCAACCCCGGCGCTGATGCGCCCCCTCGGACATGGCGCGGACATCGTCGTTCACTCGCTGTCGAAGACGGCCAGTGCGGGAGGATGCACGATTTCGGGGGCCGTCATCGCGCGCCACGACATGATTTCACGGCACCTGGCGGACGAGGTCAAGGCCGATTACGGCCTGTGGTTGAAGCTGTGGCCGTTCCGGGATTCGGGCCCCGCCATGTCACCGGAGACGGCGCATACGGTGCTCAGCGAGGTCCGAACCCTGCGGCTCAAGATCGAGCAGATGTCGAGGAACACTCTCGCCGTGGCCGAATGGCTCGCCGGGCATCCGCGGGTGGAGAGGGTCGACTACCTGGGGCTTGAGAATCTTCCGCTGCACGGTCTGGCCCGGCGCTACATGCAGGTCGTCGATGATGGGACGCCGATGTTCGGCCACTTGATGTCCTTCAACGTGCGGGGCTCGGCGCAGGATACCCGGACCTTCTTCGATGGTCTGGAGCGGACCTGGCGCGCCACCGACCTCGGCCGGATCAAGTCGGTGGCGACGATTCCGGCGATTTCCACTCACCAGCAGCAGGGAGAGGAAGGACGGGAGCTTGCCGGAATTCCGGCCAACATGGTGCGTCTGTGTGTCGGGGCCGAGCATCCGGACGACACGATCGCCGATCTCGACCAGGCGCTGGCGCGGATCTGAATTACCGCGTCGGGCGCATCCGGCGAATCCGACAGGGCAGAACGAACTCGATATCCGGAGACTCCGATGAAGATGCTTCTCGGTCATGAATGGGTCGATCGCGAGGAGACGATCGACGTGCGCGACCCGTTCGACGACTCGCTGATAGATACGGTTCCGGCCGCCAGTCGAGATGACGTTGAGACGGCGCTCGCGACGGCCTACGAGGCGCGTGATACGGCCCGGAAGATGACGACGTACGAGCGGGCTCAGGTGCTGTATCGCACCGCGCAGGTCATCGCGGACGACATCGAGGGGTTCGCGACCGTGATCGCCCGGGAGGGCTCGAAGACGATCCGCGAGGCACGGGGCGAGGCCCGTCGCTGCGTCAATACACTCACGATCGCGGCCGAGGAGGCGAAACGGCTCCAGGGCGAGACGATTCCCTTCGACTCCTTCCCCGGGGGCGAGGCCCGGCGCGGATACTACGAACGTGTCCCGATCGGAGTCGTGCTCGCGATCACGCCGTTCAACGATCCGTTGAATCTCGTAGCCCACAAGCTGGGGCCGGCGATCGCGGGTGGGAACTCGGTGATTCTGAAGCCGGCCACCGTTACACCGCTCTCGGGACTCAAGCTCACCGAAGCCTTCATGCAGGCGGGCCTTCCGCCGGGCGTGCTGCAGTGCATCACCGGCTACGGGGCCGTTCTGGGCGACGCGCTGGTAGAGGACCCGCGCGTACGCATGGTATCGTTCACCGGTGGCGTCGAAGCGGGCGAGCGGATCATGTCCCGCATCGGCCTGAAGAAGGTCGGCATGGAGTTGGGCTCGAATTCTCCCGTCATCGTCTGGAAGGACGCCGATCTGGACTGGGCCGTGGAGACCTGTGTGTCGGGAGCGTTCTGGGCGGCGGGACAGAACTGCATCGGCGTACAGCGGATTTACGTGCACCGCGAGATCTACGATCGCTTCCGCGACGGGTTCGTGGCGAAGGCGAAGGCCTACCGTACCGGCGACAAGCTGGACGAGTCCACGGACATGGGCCCGATGATCAACGAGGGAGAGGCGAAGCGGGTCGAGCGATGGGTCGAGGAGGCCGTGGAGAAGGGTGCCACGCTGCTGACCGGCGGCACGCGGGACGGAGCGCTCGTGCCACCTACCGTTCTGGAGAACGTGCCGGAAGATGCCACGATTCACTTCGAAGAAGTCTTCGGCCCGGCCGTGAATCTGTACCCGGTCGATGATCTCGATGAGGCGATCGCCAGGGCGAACAGTGCCAACTATGGTCTGCACGCCGCGGGATTCTCGAACGACGTGACCGTCTGTCACAAGCTGGCGGCGGGCCTGGACTGCGGTAGCGTGATTCTCAATGACTCGACGGACTATCGGCTCGATTCGATGCCGTTCGGCGGCGTGAAGAACTCGGGTCTGGGTCGGGAAGGTCTGAAGTTCTCTCTCCAGGAGATGACAGAGCCGAAGGTCGTATGCTGGTACCTGCCCGGCATCTGAAGTGAAATTCGGGGGGTGCTTCCTTCGCAGCGGAATGGCGCTGCGGACAGGGTTGCTGGCGTGCATCGCGCCGGTGCTCCTGGTCCTGAATGCCGTGCCGGTACTGGCTCAGGAGGACTCGGTGGCCGTGGCGGTTCCGGATTCGGTGGCCGTCGATTCGGCGACGATCGCGGCTGATACGCTTCGGGACTCTCACCCCCAGGACTCTCCGGACGTCGCCGGCTTTCTGTTCGAGACCCCCGACCAGAGGGGACAGATGAGGATCCGTGCGTCCATCCGCCTGAATGGGGCTTGGGATTTCAGCGGTCTCGAGAACACTGACGTGTTCGACACCTACCAGATTCCGGTCGGCAATGTCGTGAACGAACAGGGACGCTTTTTCCTCCAGGCGACCCAGAGCCGGATCGGGTTCGAGCTGTCCAGCGCCACGTCCGGCGGACTCGTGTTCGGACGGATCGAGGCCGACTTCCGTGGCCCGGGAGATGCCTTCAGGCTCCGCCACGCCTACGGCGAGTACTGGCGGGTTCT
>JARRPS010000213.1:0-4282 GCA_037382625.1 Gemmatimonadota bacterium
CCTTCTCGATACCTGTACGATCGTTCGGCCCGGCGGCTGCCGCGGGCCTCCATACTTCACCGGGCACTCAACTCTGCTTCAACACCATGGGGCCGGATCGCGTTCCGGTCTCGCCGAATCCCGCCTGGCCCCCACGCAATCGCCGTGACTTCAGTCGCCGGCGGCTCTCAGCCGGATCATGACTTCCCCACCCTCGAGTTCGATCGCCGAGACCCGCGCAGGCAAAGGAACGAGCAGGTCTGAACCACTGGCATCCACGCCCGGGATCTCGATGCCCTGCAGCACGAAGGGCACCATCATAGCCGGAATGACCAGCGTGCCGGCTTGAAGGGAATTCACCCTTATCTGGCCCGTACCCGGGCGTCGTAGGCCCGGTACCAGTGTGGCGGCCACGCGCGCCGAATCGGCGATGAACTGCCGCATCATGTCCGGGGGTGCGTAGGCGTCGAGCCGATCCGGAAGGATGACCGCCGAGACGATCATCATCGAGTCCCGGAACTCGATCAGCGGCTGCTCGATCCCGGCCGGAAGCTGCGGAGCGACGCGAAAAGTGAGCAGGCTCTGCAGTTCGGCCTCGCTCAGCGACACATCCGCGGACTCCGAAGTCGAGAGCGAAAGCAGTTTTTCCTCGGCCCGGCGGGCCAGTCCCTCGCTCGGCTCCGTGCTGGACATTCCGATCTCGACCCTTCCCAACGAGGCCGAAATCGCTTCCCGGTAGTGCCACGCACCGAACGCCGTGACGGCAATCACCGTCAGGCACCCGATTCGAGCGAGAAAGTTCTTGATCAAGTCAGACTGCTCCGATATATCCGTTGTTTCGGGTTTCACCCGCGGAACGAAAGCTCTCCGCATCCATACGCGCCGAGGGATCCACAGGGTTCAGCCACGCCGCTCAATCCGCCGTGAGGCGCGAAGATCGCACCGTCCGATACTCCGCACCTCCAGGGTCGAGACGGCTCTCCATCAGCTCGATCGAGCCTACCTCCACCTCGGTATTCAGAGCCAGTCTCCCCGCATGGCGCTCGAAATCTCGCAGGTCCCCCGGCTCGGCCCGCCGGTCAACACGTCCCACGGTCACGTGCGGGCGGAACGGTCGTTCCCCTCTCTCCACGCCGAACTCGGCCATTCGCCGATCCAGGGCATCGTGCAGCAGTCTGAGTCTCGGGCCCGATTCCACTGCGACCCAGATCACGCTCGGGCGCCTGGGCGATGGGAAGGCTCCGACGCCGCCGAGACGCAGGACCAGCGGGCCCGTACCGCCTGCGACCTCCTCGACGGCAGCCTCCAGATCCGCAAGTCGCTCCCTGCCCTGTGAACCGAGGAACTTCAAGGTCAGGTGGATGTTTTCGGACGGAACCCATTTCGCAGGTATGCCGGCCTTCCCCAGCTCGGATCCGATCTCCGCGACCGACCGGCGAACCGCTGCCGGGAGACTAACCGCGATGAACAACCGCATGCCCGCACCACCTTTCGGCCCCGAACCGAAATGAGAGCCGCAACCCTGCTGGCGGATAGCTTGCCCGGCGCCTCGGCCTCAGGCAAGAGGAATCACCTTTTCCCTCGTTACCCCTCCCTGTACGATAGGAGCCTGACAGGAACGAGAATGGCGGTGCCGATCTCGCTGGCCGGAGGGATGCCCGGCCCACCGACCCCGAATCAGTGACGAGAGATGAACGACTACCGGATCACGGTCAGCAAGGAACATCTGGTCTTCGCCGCCGGCCATTTCATCACCTACGGAGGGGGAATGTGCGAAACCCTCCACGGACACAATTACCGTGCGGGCGTGACTCTTTCCGGCGAACTGGACGAGAACACGCTCGTGTTCGACTTCGTGCTGCTCAAGCGGCAGATGGAGTCGATCATCGGTCCTCTCGATCACCGGATGCTGTTGCCCACCGGGAACGCCCTTCTCGAGATCGAGACAGCCGACCGAGAGGTCAACGTCCGTCACGGAGAGCGCCGCTACGTCTTTCCGGAGGAAGACGTGGTCGTCCTTCCGATCCCGAACACGACCGCGGAAATGCTCGCGACATGGATCCTGGACCGGCTCGCTGAACGTCTGTCGGCCCGAGGCGGAGCCGGACTGCACGAGATCGAGATCGAAGTCGAGGAGTCATTCGGTCAATCGGCCTACTGCAGGCGGCGGCTCGAACTCTGAATCACTGCGCGCCCCCTCCCCGCCCGGGAGCGCCTGCTACAACAGGATTGATCCTCCGGTGATCGCCCGAGCGATCGACAATCCGCCCGCGCCCGAGGCGCTCTTCCGGCGGCTGGCACACCGACCGTGGAGCCTGTGGCTGGACAGCGCCGACCCGCGTCCGCAGACCGGCGACTGGTCTTTCGTGTCGTCCGACCCGTTCGGCGTCCTGATGGCGCTTCGCGGTCGTGCGCGCTGGATCGGAGCGGACGGATCCGAACGAACGGCCGAGGGAGGGCTGGCTCTGCTGGAGGACCTGCTCCAGGAGTCTGCCGAGGCCCTGGGTCCAGACGACGAGACGCCGCTCCTTCCGTTCCGCGGTGGAGCCGCCGGCTTCCTCGCGTACGAACTGGGAGCGGAAATCGAGGATCTGCCGCCGCCGAGGAGCCGGGATCTCGACCTCCCCGACCTCGAGCTCGCGTTCTACGACTGGGTTCTGGGCTGGAACCATCGGACAGGTGGTTGCCTCGTTATCTCGACCGGGCTTCCGTTCTCCGGGAATGCGGCGGAACGACGTGCCGGCGACCGAGCCGACGAGGTCGTCCGCTGGATCCGGGGAGGACCGGCGCCGGGAGCGCTCCGGGGAGGGCGACTCGCCGAACTGTGGAACGCCATCTCCTGGGCGCCGAGCCATGGAATGTCGGACGGTTCTGCCAGCGAAGTCGGTCTGCGCTCGAGCTTCACCCCGCGGGAGTACGAATCTGCTGTTCGGGACTCGATCGAGAAGATTCGTGCCGGCGATATTTTTCAGGTCAACCTCTCGCAGCGATTCCGGGCACCAGGGCCCGAAGACCCGGTCGATCTTTACTGTGAGCTGCGCAGAAGAGCTCCCGCTCCTTTCGGGGCCTGGTTCGCGAGCTCCCGCGGAACGATCGCCAGCGCCTCTCCCGAGCGGTTCGTAAGCTTGTCGGCCACGGGAGAAATGGAGGCGAGGCCGATCAAGGGGACCCGTCCCCGAGGAAAGACACCCGATGTCGATCGGCGCCTGGCTGACGAGCTGCTGCTGAGCGACAAGGATCGGTCGGAGAATCTGATGATCGCCGACCTGATGCGGAACGACCTGTCGCGGGTCGCGACCCCCGGCACCGTCCATGTGTCCGAGCTCTTCCGGCTCGAATCGTATGAGACCGTTCATCACCTCGTATCGGTCGTTCAGGGGAGAGCTAGGGCTGGAATCGGCCCCGTCGATCTGCTTCGCGCCCTCTTCCCATGCGGGTCGGTAACCGGAGCTCCGAAGATCCGGGCGATGGAGGTAATCGCCGAGCTGGAGCCGGTGGCCCGCGGTCCCTGCTACGGATCCGTCGGCTGGATCGGCTTCGACGGGCAGATGGATCTCAGCGTGGCCATTCGGACGATCGTGCTCACCCGCGGCGAGGCCTTCTTTCATGCCGGGGGGGCGGTCGTGGCCGACTCCGATCCGAACGGCGAGTACCACGAGACTCTGGACAAGGCGAGAGCGCTCGCCGGTTCACTCTCTTTCGAGATCTGATCGTGATCGTCCTGATCGACAATTACGACTCGTTCGTCTTCAATCTGGCCCGCTATCTCGAGGAACTGGGAGAGCGCACACTCGTCCTTCGAAACGACGCGGTCTCGGTCGAGGACGTGCTGCAACTCGACCCCTCGCATCTCGTTTTTTCGCCCGGGCCCTGTACCCCGTCAGAAGCGGGGATCTGCGTCGATCTCATCCGGACCGCCTCGAACCGCATCCCCTCACTCGGGGTCTGCCTGGGGCACCAGTGCCTGGCTGACGCTTTCGGAGCACGGGTGGTCAGGGGCGAGCCGGTACACGGCAAAGTCAGCGACACCCGGCACGAAAGTCGGGATCTGTTCACGGGCCTTCCCGACCCGCTGCAGGTCACCAGATATCACGCCCTCATCGTGGACCCGGACTCGCTGCCAGCCGACTTGAGGCCGCTCGCATGGACGGACGACGGGACGATCATGGCGCTCCGGCACCGGACCCGGCCTGCATGGGGGGTGCAGTTCCATCCCGAAGCCTGCCTCACGGCCGGCGGTCACGCGCTCCTGGCCAATTTTCTGGCTCTCGGTCGCGGCGAGGCGCCGACCGGCCGGGTGTCG
>JARRPS010000214.1:0-5881 GCA_037382625.1 Gemmatimonadota bacterium
CCCGTCCTACGGACGCTGGGGCGTGACTCTTACCTACGGAGATGTGAAGACGACGACGTACATGGAGGGCGTGCGCCCCGTGTTCTCGGAGCTCCGGAAGATGTATCCGAAGACCGGCGGCCGGTTCATCAACGAGCGGGATGTCGGGGAGCGCCGCCGGGTGCTCTTCCTGGGAGACTCGATCGCGTACCGTCTTTTCGGTGGCGAGGATCCGGTAGGGAAGACCCTCGACCTCGACGGACTGCCGTTCACGGTCGTGGGAGTCATGCAGGGGAAATTCCAGGACAGCATGAACAACGGCCCCGATGAAGAGCGGGCGATCATCCCCTCCTCCACCTTCCAGACCATCTATGGAAACCGCTACGTGGAGCACATTCTCTTCCATCCTCGCAGCAAGGAGAGGGCGGAGCAGACGAAAGCGGAGATCTTTCAGGTCCTCGGTGCGAAGTACCGCTTCGATCCGACCGACGAGCGCGCGTTGCCGATGTGGGACTTCATCGAGAGCGAGAAGGAGACGCAGAAGATCGGAACCGGGATCCAGATCTTCCTCGGAATGGTGGGCCTGTTCACTCTCCTCGTGGCCGGAGTCGGCATCGCGAACATCATGTACGTGGTGGTCAAGGAGCGAACGCACGAGATCGGCGTGAAGCTGGCCGTGGGAGCCCGGAAATCACACATCCGGCAGCAATTCGTGTTCGAGGCGCTGCTCGTATCGCTGATCGGCGGCCTTCTCGGACTGGCGGTATCCGTCGGGATCGTGACTCTGGTGGACATGATTCCCACGCAGGGAAACCCGGCGATGAACTACATCGCGAACCCGCGGCTGTCCTGGCCGATCACGCTCGGCTGTATGGGCATCCTCATGGCGATTGGACTCGCGGCGGGCTATCTGCCGGCGCGCAGGGCGGCAGCCATCGATCCGGTGGAATCCCTGCGGTACGAATGAGCGGGAATCTGAACGAGAGTATCAAACGTCCGGCAAGCCGTCGTGGCTTCCGGCAGAGGCCTCAGAGGGGCGAGGAGGGGACGTGGAGGAATTCTTCATCGCGTTGGTGCCGATCACGTTGTTCCTGACCGCAGGCGGGGTGCTCGTGCTCCGGCCGCTGACGAAGCGGCTGGGCCTGCTGCTGGAGTCGACGGCTCGCGCCCGGCAGGCGGGTGCCGTGGATCAGCAGCAGCTGGCGCAGTTGAAGCTGATGGTTGAGACGCAGAACCTGAAGATCGAGCGGATGGAGCAGCAGATCGCCTTTACGGAGTCGCTGCTCGAGGCTCGAACCGCCGGCTTCCTGTCCGCCCGGTCCGCCGGCGCGCCGCCCCGCGAGATGTGAGCGACGGGGGCCAGCCTTCAGGCCGCACGCGGCGCAAGGTCTCGCGTGTAGACTCGTCAGGGCGACAGGAAGAACAGAGCGCCGGCGAAGAGGGAGAATGCGGTGCCCGATCTGTCGGTGTCTTCGAGAGTGATTGACACGCTCGAACCGTCGTCGACTGTTGTTCCTTCGATCTGGTAGTCCCCGACGCTCAACCAGTCGAAGCTGCCACCGATGTTCACAAAGACTGCACGCGACACCGGAATCTGGACACCCACTTCAGCTCCGATCTCGAAACCACTTCGGGTGCGGGATCCGGTCACATCCGAAACACAGTCAGGTCGGCGGCAACCGACATCATCAGTGAGCCGCGTCCAGCCCGCGCGACCGGCGACATACGGTACCATACTAGATTCAATGTCGAGGAACTTCCACGTTCCGAGGCCATACAGGCTCAGCTTGCCCATGGAACCATCGTACAAATCAGCGTTTGGCAGACCATCTGAGACATCGAAGCTGAACCAGGTGTAAGAACCGCCGATGCCGGCCTGTACGGGAGTATCCTTGAGGTCGTAAATGACGACTCCGCCGAGCCGGAAACCACCGCTGGTGCTGTCTCCGATCGCGCCCCCGAGAAGCGAGTACCCCCCGTTGACGCCCAGCGCCAACCCGGAGGGCGACCGATCCCGGCTGCCGGGAAAGGTCTGAGCCTGCAGGGTGCCAAAGGCTCCGGAGAGGGCCAGGGCGAGGATCGGTATCGATCGGCGTGTGCACATGGCGAGACTCCCTGGGCGAAACAGGTCATAGTGCATCGATGTAATCCGCGACACTCGCCTGCGTTCCTGCCGGTGTCAACCGAGTAGCCCGCGCTTGCCGCTCCGACAGGAAGCGCCGATAATCGCATCTGATGCGAGTCGCGTCGGCGGTCGGGAGTGCGAATCGCCTGAAGTCGGCGGAACGGGCAGTCGCAAAGCGGACACATGGATTCAGATAAGCGGGACAATAGAGACGGAACACCGGCCTGGCAGAGATCCGAGGATGATCGCCAGATCGATGCAGATGCGTATCATATCTGGACTCCGCGCCCCCTGATACGAAGCGTCTACTGGCGTCCCGAAGAAGAGCCTCCCCGGGAAGCCGTATCCGGCTCTTACGAAGTTTTCGTCGATCAGCGCGCCTTCACTGCCATGCACGAGCACGTCTGGGGCGCCGCGGACGATGAGAGCCCGTTCGGTTACCTCGTCGGGGACCTCTGCGAGGATCCTTCGGCGAACCGGCGATTCGTCATCGTGACCCAGGTGATTCCGTCGCGATTTCCGTTTCGAGAGAAGGACGCGGAGCAGATCAGCGGCGAAGCGTCGGTCGCCATGCAGCTGGAGGTGGAACGCAAGAGGGGCGTCCTCGTCGGCTGGTATCATGCCCACCCGCAAGGCCCACCGGAACTCACGCCGGCCGACATGGCCACGCACGAGCGCCTGTTCCCCGACCCCTGGCAGGTGGCGATCCTCTTCGTTACCGACCCGCGACAACCGGCGGGCGCGACATTCCGGCGCACACCCGAAGGCCTCGACGGTGCTCTCCCGCTGCCGTTCTACGAGATGGTCACGAACGAGTCCCTGCTGGCCAAGGGAGTGCGTCGGTCGCGGGTGGACTGGGAGAACGTCTCGACCCTCGACACGATCCGTGCGGAGCCGCCTCCGCGTCCTCAGCCGTCAGATTTCGCCGATCCGGTGGAGCCCGAACGGCAGATGGAGCCCGGTGAACCGCTCGAAACGGCGCTGAATACTGAGCTGGAGTCGGAGCCTGAGACGGAGTCGACGCCGGAGCCATCGCGGGAATTCGAGGCGGAGCCGGACTCGGAATCGTCCCTCGATCTTCCTGAGGAGAGCGAAGTCGGAACGGTGCCTTCCGCCGAACGTCCAGAGGAGGCGCTCTCAGACCCTCCGGTCTCAGCGGCCGACGACCTCGATTTCGATGCGCTGATCGCCGAGGTCGAGAGAGCGGGGCTAGAGACCGAGGAGCCCGGACCCGAGCTCGAAACGGAGGGAGTCTCTTCCGGCGATACCGCCGAAGAGCCCGCCTCTGCCTACGAAGACGTTTTCGAGGCCCTCTCGGAAGTCGAGGAGGACCTGGCGGCCGCGGAGCGGTCCCGTCGGCAGATGGAGCTTCCGGCCGATGAAGTCTCCCCGGTCGAATTATCAGCGGAGGCCGCGCCGACTTTCGAGGAAGCGGCTGAGCCCGAACCGGTCGAGGAGGGGAAGACCGAACCGGGTACGGATCCCCTCATCGAGCCAGCAGGGAATGCCGCGGGCGGCCAGGCGGCGGCGGTCGAAATCGCCACCGCTCCGCCGGAATCCGGCGAGGGAGAGAGAACGGCACGCGCGGGTCTGCGCCGCTGGGCTCTGCCCGCTCTGGGGCTTGTGGTCGCGTTCGCCGTGATCGCTCTCCTGGTGCGCGGGATCGGAAGCGGAGAGAATCCGGAGCCGCGAGCCACGCCGGACCCGATCGAATCCGCGACCGCGGAACGCGAAGGGGCTGTGCGGGTCGCGGAACCGTCGACCGGCGTGACGGAGGACGGCTCTTCGGCGGGAGAGGCTGCGGCCGAGGATCCCACCGGGGAGGTTCCGGTCGACGGGACTGCGCCCGACGAGGGGGGCGTCGAAATCGCCGGCGAGGGGGGAACTCCGGACCCCGAAGCTCGGGACGGCGAGGTCGCCGACCCCGCGGCCACTTCCGTCTCGGGTCCGGTCTCGATCGAAACTCTTCGAAGCTTGAGTGATTCGGTCGTTCAGGCGATCAGCACGTTCATCGGCGGCAACGGCGCGTTCGATCGAGGCGAGTGCGAGTGCCAGGAGCTTCAGGCGTCCTTCGTGGAGTTGATGGTCTCGTGGATCTACTACAGACAGCACGCGGGGCCGAGCCGGCTGGCAGGGCCGGATGCCGCCGGATGTGGCGGAGCGGGACGAGCGCCTCTATCTCGGGGTCCAGGATGTCGAGCGTTTGTTCGAAGGCTCCTCCTGTCCGCGGCCCTGAGCACGGCGTCCGGCCTTCCTCTATCCCCTCTCCTCGCTCAATCCACCGGCCCGTTGGCTGAGAATCAGCGGCCCCGCGCCTCCGAACTCGGCATACGGATCGGGGATATGTCGCCGGGCACCTGGGACGCGATCACCGATGTGACCGGAGTCCGCGTCGGGCACGCGACCGTCGTCCGCGGCGACTCGATCCGCACCGGCGTGACGGCGGTTCTCCCGCATGGAGGGAACCTCTTCCGGGATCGCGTTCGAGCGGCGCTCGTCGTCGGGAACGGATTCGGGAAACTGGTCGGGGCCACGCAGCTTTCCGAACTCGGAGAGATCGAGACGCCCATCCTGCTCACGGGCACGTTGAACGTCTGGCGGGTGGCGGACGCCCTCGTGGACACTCTTCTCTCCAGCCCGGGTTTCGAGAGCGTCCGATCGATCAATCCGGTCGTCGGAGAGACGAACGACGGCTGGCTCAGCGACATCCGGGTTCGCCCCGTCGGCGCGACGGAGGTCCGCGCAGCGCTGCGGAGCGCGGTCGAAGGCCCGATCGAGGAAGGGTCGGTCGGCGCCGGTACCGGCACGCGGGCTCTGGGTTGGAAGGGAGGAATCGGCACTTCCTCGCGCGTTCTTCCGGAGGAAGCGGACGGATACACGGTCGGCGTGCTCGTTCAGAGCAACTTCGGGGGGTCCCTGGTCGTCGCGGGAATCCCTGTCGGACGCATGCTCGCGGAGGCCGGCGAGGGGTGGCGGGAGCCCGCGGACGCGAGCGGGGGCGGCTCGATCATGATCGTCATCGCGACGGACGCGCCCCTGGATCATCGCGGGCTGGAGCGGCTCGGAGCGCGGGCCTTCGGAGGTCTCGCGAGGACGGGGGCGGCTCTCTCACACGGGTCCGGCGACTACGCGATCGCCTTCACGACGGACAGGGCCGGTCCGTCGCCGCCGGAAGGTCGAGTCATGACGGCCCTTTTCGCCGCGGTTCAGGCCGCGACCGAGGAAGCGATTCTGAACTCCCTTCTCCGTGCCACCACCGTCACGGGGTTCCGGGGCCGCAGGTCAGAGGCGATTCCGATCGAGCGGCTGCGCGAGATCCTGCGAGCGCGCTGACCGCGCCGCTTCGATCGCCTCCCTCGCAATGTCGCGAATCCGCTTCACCTCGTCCGGCCCCTCCCCGTCGGAGATTTCGGAGGCCGGAATCGGCTCCAGGATCCGAACCACGACGTCGGCCCGGCCGAAGAACATCGAGCCCTTCCGAATCGCGTCCCGGGTGCCTGAGACGGCGATCGGGTGCACCGGGCGCCCGGTCTCCACCGCCAGCCGGAACGCCCCGCTGCGGAAGGGCAACATCTCACCGGTCCTCGAGCGGGTTCCCTCGGGGAAGATCATCACGGATGAGCCCCGATCGATCCACTCCCGTGTCTTCGCATAGGCGTCCGCCCGGCTCTTCACCGAGCTGCGCTTGACGGCGACGTCACCGGCCATCCGCATCATCCAGCCGAGAAACGGCACCCGAAAGATCGACTCCTTCGACATCCACTTCATCTCCCACGG
>JARRPS010000215.1:0-4177 GCA_037382625.1 Gemmatimonadota bacterium
AGATCGTCGGGAACCGTCTTCTCGCCGTGCGGGACACGGGAACGATCCGGGTCGTCGCGGATGTGGGCGGCTGGCGCGCGGACACGCTCACCCTCGTCTCCGCGCCACTGGCGATCCGTCACACGGAGCTGCTCTTCGAGGAGCGCTGGCGGGAGGGCATACGTCCCGATGCCTGGCTGGTCTTCGGGGAGCCGAGTCCCGAAGCGGGCGCGGACGGCGGCCCCGAAGGTGGGGGCCGATTCCTGAATCGCGGGGACCGCAACCACACGAGCGGAGCTTTGACCCGGGACCGGTTTCCTACCGCTGGCGGGATCACCGTGGAGAGCTGGGGGCGCGTTCCCACGACGGACGAGCACTTCCAGACCTGGCTGCTGGATGTCGCCGGAGATCCGATGCTGCAGCCGAACACGGGTGAGCGCCTGAGGCAGGCTCAGCCGGGCCGACTGATGCTGGTCTCGTCCGTATCGAAGGGCGGACCGACGGCTTTCCTCGAAGCACTCGATCTCTCGCTTCCCGTGCCCGAGCCCGCCCGCATCGCCGAGTGGCGGCTGCACACGCTCCAGCTGCACCCCGATGGGACCGTGGAGTGGATCGTCGACGGCCGGCGTCACGCCACCGCCACGTCGGGAACGCCGCCTCCCGACAGCGTTCACGTCGCGATCGGCGGGCACAGCCAGGGCACCGCGATCGAGCACGGCGCGGTGCGTGTGTGGCGCGGCCTGCGGTACGTCCCGGAGTAGTTTCTTTCCCCGGCGGACGTGATACGTTGACCGCATGAACCCGCTGATGATCGCCTCCACCACCCTGATCACGCTCGCGCTCGTCTTCTATTCGATCGGTGTGTGGTCCGAGCGCTTCGCCCGCTATCTGAAGCCGTGGCACGTGATCGCTTTTTGGGCAGGCTTCGCGTTCGATGTTGCGGGTACCCTCGCCATGCACGCACTGGCCGAGGGTCGCTTCGACCTGCGGGATTCCCATACCCTGACCGGACAGATCGCACTGTGGCTGATGCTCGCGCACGCGATCTGGGCCACGCGCGTAGCCCGCTCGGGCAGCGAGGAGGCGCGGCGCGGTTTCCACCGCTACAGCCTGGTGGTCTGGCTGATCTGGCTGGTGCCCTACATCGGGGGAATGATTCTCGGGATGCGACGTTAGTCGCGCGTCGCCCTCCGGACGCGGCGCAGCAGAAATCCGACGAGGAAGAGAATGCCGACCCGGATGTGTCCGATCGCCAGGGGGCGGCAGGGCTCCGAGCTTGCGCCACGACCGTGACGTCGCCAGCATATGAGCTGACCCGGGTAAGCAACTACACAGGTGATCATGTGGAAGAACTGAGCGAGAAATTCAAGGCCCTGTCGGAGGTGGTGCGGCTGCGGATCGTCGACCTTCTGGCCCGGAATGGAGAGCTCTGTGTCTGCGATGTCGAGGCGACACTCGAGCTGTCTCAGTCCGCGGCCTCGAGGCATCTTCGCACCCTGGCGCGAGCCGGGCTCGTGGTCTCTCGCCGCGAGGGACAGTGGGTGCACTACCGGCTCGCAGAGCCGGAGAATCCGCGGCTGGAACTGCTCCTCGATACGGTGCGAGCCCTTCTCGACTTCGAGCGGCGGGAGATTCCGGACCCGAGGGCCGGAGGCCATGCCTGCACAGTATGAGCAGAACAGCCTGAGCCTCGCGGGGTCCGTTGCCATGGGCACCGGCGTGATGATCGGAGCGGGGATCTTCGCACTGACGGGCCAGGTGGCGGAACATGCCGGACCTCTGTTTCCTCTGGCGTTCCTGCTTGCTGCGATCATCAGCGGCTTCAGCGCCTACTCCTACATCCGCGTAGCCGGGACGCACCCGTCGGCAGGCGGCATCGCGATGATCCTGAAGCAGGCGTACGGGGCGTCCGCGATCACGGGTGCCGCCGCGTTGCTCATGGCTGCCTCGATGGTGCTGAACGAGAGCCTCGTTGCCCGGACTTTCGGTACTTATACGCTGCGATTGCTCGGCGTCGAAGATGACGGAATCCTCGTTCCGGTTCTCGCGCTGGGTCTTCTCGTGTTCGCCTTCCTCGTCAACATCTCCGGCAACCAGTTGATCGGCAATCTGTCGAAAGTCACTGCGGCCCTGAAGGTGGGAGGCATTCTCCTGTTCGCGCTGGCCACGCTCTGGGCCGCCGGGTTTTCGTTCGCAGCGGCGGAGGCCGGTGTGGCTCGCGGGAGTTCCGCGGGCGGATTCCTCGCGGGGGTCGCGATTGCGATTCTGGCATACAAGGGATTCACGACGATCACGAACAGCGGTGACGAACTGATCGATCCGGAGCGAAACGTGGGTCGGGCCATTGTGATCTCGCTCGGAACCTGCCTGACTGTCTACCTCCTGGTGTCCTGGGCGGTCGGCTCGACGCTCACCATTCCAGAGATCGTGAAAGCGAGGGACTACTCGCTGGCGGAGGCGGCCCGGCCCGCGTTCGGAAACGCAGGGGTAGCATTCACGGCCGGTGTGGCGATCCTCGCAACCAGCTCGGGCCTGATCGCCAGCATCTTCGCGGTCTCGCGAATGCTCGCCATGCTGACCGAGATGGAGTTGATGCCGCACCGCCACTTCGGCATGCCCGGAGACATGCAGAGGCACACGCTCGTCTACACTGTCGCGGCCGCAGGTCTGCTCGCGGTGTTCTTCGATTTGAGCCGGATCGCGTCGCTGGGCATCATTTTCTATCTCGTGATGGACCTGGTCGTTCACTGGGGTGTGCTGCGAAATCTGCGCGAAGAAGTTGGCGCAAAAATCTGGGTTTTGGTTGGCGCGATCGCGCTCGACTCCCTGGTGCTGGGGACCTTCCTCGTAATCAAGGGCCTGAACGATCCGATGATCATCGGGGTCGCCGCCGCGGGGATCGCCTTGATCGTGGCTTTCGAGCGCCTCTATCTGAACCACGCACGAGTAACCTGAAGAGAGCGATTTGAGCAATTCCATGAGCGATTCCATGGATGTTTCGAACGTCGATAGCGGCGTGACAGGGCTCACCCGCCGCCTCTCCTTCCTCGACCGCTACCTGACACTCTGGATCTTCGTCGCGATGGCGGTGGGGATCGGGATCGGGTACCTCTGGCCGGAGGCGGTCCGGGGCTGGAACGAGGCCACGCAGGTCGGCACGACCTCTCTGCCGATCGCGGTCGGCCTGATCCTGATGATGTACCCGCCGCTCGCCAAGGTCCGCTACGAGGAGCTCGGAGACGTTTTCCGGAACGGGAAGGTGCTCGGCCTGTCGCTGATTCAGAACTGGGTGATCGGGCCGCTGCTCATGTTCTCGCTCGCGGTCCTTTTCCTGCGCGACTACCCCGAGCTGATGGTCGGCGTGATCCTGATCGGACTGGCCCGCTGCATCGCGATGGTGATCGTGTGGAACGATCTCGCCGAGGGTGACCCGGAATATGCGGCCGGCCTGGTGGCATTCAACTCGATCTTCCAGGTCCTCTTCTTCAGCGTCTACGCCTGGGTGTTCATTACGGTGCTTCCGGGCTGGCTGGGGCTCGAGGGCACGGTGGTGGACGTGACGATGGGCGAGATCGCGAAGAGCGTCTTCATCTACCTGGGCATCCCGTTCATCGCCGGCTTCCTCACCCGGGCGATCCTGGTGCGGGCGAAGGGGAAGGAGTGGTACCACGAGGTCTTCGTGCCGAAGATCAGCCCGATCACGCTCGTGGCCCTGCTGTTCACGATCGTCGTGATGTTCTCGATCCAGGGCCGGGCGATCGTCGCCGAGCCGCTGAGTGTGGTCCGGGTCGCGATTCCGCTGCTGATCTACTTCGTCCTCATGTTCACGATCACCTTCTTCATGAGTCGGAAGGTGGGGGCCGACTACCCGGTCACGGTCACTCTCTCGTTCACCGCGGCCTCGAACAACTTCGAGCTCGCGATCGCGGTCGCCGTGGCGACCTTCGGGATCGCGCACGGAGCGGCCTTCGCGGCGGTGATCGGGCCCCTGGTCGAGGTGCCGGTGCTGATCGCCCTCGTGAACGTGGCGCTCGCGTGGCGGAAGAAGTACTTCCCCGAATCGGAGGCCGAGCTCGCGTCCGTGTCCAACTGCGCGGTGCCGGGTGGGGTCGGCACAGGGACGGGCTCGGCATGAGCGCCTCCGAGAAGGACCTGACGATCGAAGTACTGATCACGCCGGAGTGCCCGCACGCCGGGG
>JARRPS010000216.1:0-4172 GCA_037382625.1 Gemmatimonadota bacterium
GAGGGCCGGAGACCTGCCGTCAGGCTCAGGGCGATCATGGCTGCGCCGGCCGTGCAGATCGATATCGCGATGCTCCGCCTGGAACTGGCGGTGCGAACGGGAAGGAGCTCGGCATCAGAAAGACCGGAGAGGGCGGCGGCCACTCGCATCCTCTGATGCTCGGCCAGTTCGACCGATCCGACTCCGGCGAGATCGCCCAGCTCCCGGGCGCCGGAGAGCTCACCGTCCCGGAGTCCGATCGCCCGACCGGCCGCCTCCGCCAGGTCCTGCGCCCGAAGAGAGGC
The DNA here is from genome assembly GCA_037382625.1 of Gemmatimonadota bacterium. Lineage (GTDB taxonomy): Bacteria > Gemmatimonadota > Gemmatimonadetes > Palauibacterales > Palauibacteraceae > Carthagonibacter. The sequence goes on from JARRPS010000216.1 coordinate 285, forward strand.
GGCCTCTCTGCGCGCCCGGATCGCCAGCAGTGACTGCGCGACGAAGAGGAGGCAGAGGAGTGCCAGCGGCACTGGCGAACCCGGGTGATCCCACCAGCGGCCCGGCAGCCAAGCGAGCCCTGCGGGAACGGCCAGTATCACCGCCAGCCCGATCGCGATTCCTGCCAGCATCGCCCGGGCACGCAGCCGTTTCGCCATCCCGTCCACCCGGCCGAGCTCCCGCTCGGCGTCCGCCCGCGTCACCTGCCGCTCCCCTCCTCTTCCCCGGCGGCCAGTGCGGCCGCATAGGCTTCGTTCCGGCGGAGTCCGAAAGAGATCTGAAGCGCCTCCGAGATCTCACGGGCTCCCAGTCCCTTGCGGGACAACTCCAGGGCCTTCGCCGCGATCGCTTCCGGATCGGGCCCGGGGCCTGCACCACTCCCATCGGCGGGCGGCGAGAGAACCACCGTCACCTCCCCCCGCACATCCTGCGATGCGTAATAGTCCGCGAGGGATGCTACCGTTCCCCGGCGAACTTCCTCGTGCAGCTTCGTCAATTCCCGGCATACGCAGCAGGCCCGGCTCCCGAGGCCCTCGGCGTCCCACTCACGCAGCAGCGCGGCGACTCTCCCGGGGGCCTCGAAGGCGATGACGGCGACGGGCGCGGTGGCGCAGAGCCGAAGCCACTCGGATCGGTCCCGCCCCTTGCGAGGAGCGAATCCGAGGAAGAGGAATCTGTCCACGGGGAAGCCCGAGAGGCCGGCCGCGGCCGTGACGGCGGAGGGTCCCGGAACCGCGAGCACCCGATACCCCGCCTCGGCGACAGCCCGGACCAGTCTCGCCCCCGGATCCGAGACACCGGGCGCTCCGGCGTCCGTTACGAGGGCGCAGGAACCGCCGCCAGCCAGCAGGTCGACCACTTCGACGGCACGTGCGGCCTCGTTGTGCGCATGCAGCGAGCGGAGCGGGGTGTCAATGCTGAATCGGCGGAACAGCCGGGAGGTACGTCGCGTGTCCTCGGCATACACCCGCTCAACGGCGGCGAGCGTCGCGACGCCACGGGGCGAAAGGTCGTCGAGATTGCCGATCGGGGTGCCGACCAGGTAGAGCGCCGTTTCAGACATGCCAGCAACTGCGCCCTCCGCGACGCGACGACGCGGAGGGCGCGTTCGGGTCAGCGCTCCGACCCCGGTTCCGAACGGAATTCCTCAGACGTGCTCCAGAATCTTCGCTTCCAGGTGCTTCTTGGGGAGAGCCCCGACGACCTGGTCGACCATCTGACCATCCTTGAAGTACAGAATGCTCGGAATCGAGCGAATGTTGAAGCGACCCGCAGTGACCCGATTCGAGTCGACGTCGAGCTTGCCGACCTTGATCCTGCCTTCGTATTCCTGGGCGAGCTCCTCGATGATCGGCCCGACCATTCGGCAAGGCCCGCACCACTCCGCCCAGAAATCCACTATCGCCAGCCCTTCGCTGGATTCGATCTCGTCCGCAAAGTTTTCGTCCGTGATTTCCCGGATCTCTTTTCCTGCCACGTCTCACTCTCCGATTTCGTGTTGGGCGACCGACTCGCAGCCGCCTAGATTGTCCTCGACCGCAGGCTGCGCGAAGCAGCCGACCTCTGCCGGATCCGCTACCGGAGCGAACCAGCGTGCACAAGATCGATCACATCGGAATCGCGGTCAAATCCCTCGCCGAGGCAGTCCCGACCTGGGAGGCCCTGCTCGGAATAAACGCCTCGGGCACGGAGGAAGTTCCCTCGGAGCGTGTCCGCGTGGCCTTCTTCGGCGACGGTCCGGGACGGGTCGAGCTTCTCGAAGCCACGGGCCCCGACTCGCCGATCGCGCGCCACATCGAACGACGGGGACCGGGCATCCACCACGTCTGCCTCCGCGTCACCGACCTGGATGAGGCCCTCGAGAGAGCCGGCGATGCCGGTCTGGCACCGATCCCTCCCGGAATCCGGGAGGGCGCCGGCGGCCACCGGGTCGCCTTCCTTCACCCGCGGGGTACGGGAGGCGTGCTGCTGGAGCTGACCGAACGCCCCGCTGACTGAGAGTGCCTGCATTCCTCGGCAAGCGCGTTCACAGGCCGGCCGCCAGAGCGTCGACGTTGAGCCTCTCGACGAACCACCGGCCCGATGCGTCGGGCACGACGATCGTCGGAACCGTCACATCTCCCTTCCGGGTCCCCGTCATCCGGACCTCGTAGCGGATCCGATCCGGGCCGAGCATGGCGAGATTCGCCTGATTCAGCGTATACCCCTCGTGTTTCAACAGCCGGGAGAGGAAGATCATCCGGGCTTCCACATCCGCCACTCCGAACTCCTCCATGGCGGGTCCCTCCGCGGTACCGAACAGGTTCGACATCGTCGCGAAGTCCTCGATATTCGCCGCATCCATGAAGCTGCGGACCGCCATCTCCGCCGTCGCCGCTCCCCATGCCGCCCCTGTGGTAGTATTGATCTCGCTGCCCCCGGATGCACACCCCGAGATTCCGAGGCAGATCGCAGGCAGCATCCCCACGAATCGAATCGCGGGTCGTAGATTTCGGATCACGGGGAACCTCCGCGTAACGGACCGATGCCCTCGATGGGCACGGGCCGGCCCCCGGAAGGGTTCCGGCCCGGAATGCACAGCCGCCAATCTGCCTCCCCGGGAACGGGGGTCAAGCCTCGACCTTTCCGAAAGTAAGTGCCCCATCGGCTCCGATGTCGACCCGGATCGTATCGCCGTCGGCGTACTCTCCTTCGAGAAACGCCATCGCAAGGGGATCGGAAACCAGGTGCTGAATCGCCCGCTTCATCGGCCGGGCCCCGAACGCCGGATCATAGCCCACCTCGGCAATCTTCGCGCGCGCCTCGGGCGTCACTTCCAGCGTGATCTCACGCTCGGCCAGAAAGCCGGCGAGCCGATCGAGCTGCAGCTTCACAATCTGCTCGAGATGTTCCCTACTAAGAGGCTGAAACACAACGATCTCATCGATGCGGTTCAGGAACTCCGGTTTGAAACCCTGCTGCAGCGCCTCACGCACCTTTACTTCGACCAGCTCCCAGTCATCCCCGCTGTGCTCGAGAATGTACGAGCTTCCGATGTTGCTGGTGAGAATGATGACCGTGTTCCGAAAATCCACCGTGCGGCCCTGTCCGTCGGTCAGTCGGCCGTCATCGAGGATCTGGAGAAGCACGTTGAACACATCGGGGTGCGCCTTCTCGATCTCGTCGAAGAGCACGACGCTGTAGGGACGGCGACGAACGGCCTCGGTCAGCTGCCCGCCCTCTTCGTATCCCACGTAACCGGGCGGAGCGCCGATCAGCCGAGCCACGGCGTGTCGCTCTCCATACTCCGACATGTCGAGGCGGACGAGCGCGTCTTCGTCATCGAAGAGAAACTCGGCCAACGCCCGGGCCGTCTCCGTCTTGCCTACGCCTGTCGGTCCCAGGAAAATGAAGCTACCGACCGGCCGGTTCGGGTCCTGAAGTCCTGCGCGACTCCGCCGCACCGCATTCGATACGGCCCGGACCGCCTCGTCCTGGCTGATGACTCGCTCATGGAGGTTCTCTTCCAGGCGTGTCAGCCGCTCGCGCTCGTCGTCCAGCATCCGGGCGACCGGTATTCCGGTCCAGTTCGCCACGACCTCGGCGATGTCCTCGGGCCCCACCTCCTCGGTGAGAAAACTCCCGCCCTCGGCCTGCATGCGGGCGAGCTCGGCCTCGGCGGTCTCGAGTTCCGCCTGCGCCCGCGGAATCTCCCCATAAGAGATTTCCGCGGCCCGTTGCAGGTCTCCCGTTCGGGTCGCCTGCTCTGCCTGGGTACCCAGTTCTTCGATCCGGCGCTTCTGCTCCCGCACCCGCTCGATCGATTCCTTCTCCAGCGTCCAACGGGCTTTCATGCCTGCGAGCTGCTC
>JARRPS010000217.1:0-4166 GCA_037382625.1 Gemmatimonadota bacterium
AAGCGATCCGGGGAGACGAGGCCGGCAGACCTCGTCTCCCCGCGGGCCGAATCACTCGTGTTCGCTCACGCCACGGTTCAGGTGCGGACCGCGTCCCCTTCGCGCCACTCGACGTGAACGTCGCCTTCCGGCAGGGTCCACGTGTCGATGTCAAGCTCCGGTATCTCTATCTCGTCGAGGATTTCGGGGATCATCATCATCGCGCCTTCGACCGCCTCGGGCACGCTCCACACGGTCCCTTCCGGGGCTTCTGACCACTCGAATTCGGGCGCCTCGGGCAGTTCTACCGTGATCGTGCGTTCCTGGCGGTCGCGAAGTATGCCGATCCGCATCGGGCCTTCGTCGGCTTCCCGGATCGTGCGGGCGAGTTCGCCCGTCCCGTCGATAGCGTCGCCGTCGAGCGAGAGGATCACGTCACCCGCCTTCAGCCCCGCCTTCGCGGCCGGGGAGTCCTCGGTTACCGACGTGATCAGCACGCCGGTGCGCCCCGAAAGTCCGAAATACGCGCCGAGCTGCTCTCCCATCGATTGAATGCCGACGCCGAGGCGTCCGCCCCCCATGATCGCGAATACGCCGCGCTCCAGCCCCGGAGCATGAAGACGGAGACGCTCACCTCCTCTGCGCAGCCGCTGTTCCAGCTGCTCCGCCGAAGGTCCGCGGAAGGAGTAGCCCCGAACGAGAGACTCCCTCTCGCCGATCGTCACGCGAACGTCCCGCTTCCTGCCGTCCCGGACCACCTTCAGCTCCACCTCGCGACCGGCGGGCGTCTCCCGGACCAGCCGTTGCAGCTGAGCGGCGCTCTCCACGGCGCTTCCGTTCCATTCGAGGATCACGTCGTCCTTCTGCAGGCCGGCCCTCTGCGCCGGACCATCCTCGGACACCTGTTCGATCAGCGCGCCGCGCTCCCGGTCCAGGTCCAGACGCGTCACGTCCTCGGCAGCCACCTCCGCGATATAGACGCCGAGGTAGCTTCCGCCTCCTGCGCCGCCGCGTAACACGAAGGGCGCGGCGCGCATGCCCGCGTCCGCCTGTTTCTCTCCCTCCGGCTGGGGTGCCTGCTCCTGGGCCGAGCTGCAGCGAGCCGTGGCTGCCACGAGGGCCACCATGCCCAGCGTCGCCGCCACCCAATGCCACCGTCCGATCTGCATCGTCGTTCCTCTCTTTGCGTTCGACGGGGAGCCCCTGCCCCTCGTCTCCAGATGTTCTGACCTATTGGACGATGAAGCCGGCCAAGGGGTTGCCCGGCACATGGGACCCGGTCCCGGTCGTCCTCCGGTATCTCCCGGCGGAAGATCTCAGGGCCGGAGAAACGCGATCGCGTCAGGGCAGATCTCGAACCTGGCGTTGCCCGACCCCCATTCTTCTCCATCGCGGTTGTATCGGAACTCTGGATCGGACTCGACGCTCACGGTCCGCCCCCTCGCGTAGAACACGCCGGGATGATCGAGGTGGCGTCCGGACAGCACCGGCAGAACGAGACGGAGCACGTCGAAGAAACTCCCCGCCCGGATTCCGACCACGTCCAGCGCTCCATCATCCGGACTCGCCGCGGGAGCGAGCGGAATTCCCCCGCCGGCGTGGCTTCCATTCGCGATCACGAGCATCAGCAGATCCAGCTCGTGTCGCTGGCCGTCCATTTCGATGTGCACGGCATGTGAGGAGAGCTCACCGAGCTCGGCGATCGCCGCCCGCAGGTACGCGAGGCGGCGCCAGCGGTGTTTTCGCTCGGGTGTCAGGTGATCTGAGACGCGGCCGCCGAAACCTCCGACGACCGCGTTCCAGGTAAACATCCGTTCCGCTCCGTAACCGCTGAAATTCGCGGTGTCGCTGACAATCGTGTCGATCGGACGGGCCGATCCAGTCTGCAGGAGCGCTGCGGCCTGTTCCAGCCCCGGGGAGATCCCCAGAGCCAGGGCCAGGTCGTTTCCGGTCCCGATCGGAAGCACCCCGCACTCGAGCCCGGTCTCCTCTCCGCCGGCTGCGAGTACAGCCGAAGCCACCTCGCTCACCGTTCCGTCACCTCCGGCTGCGACGATCCGCTGAAACCCATCAGTCACTGCCGCTCGCGTCAGGCGTCCGATCGACGCCGGCCCGTCGCTCACACGAATTTCGGCGCCCGGGATGGCGGCCACGGCCCGTTGCACGCCGGCGACGGAATTGCCGGATCCGGCAACAGGGTTCAGGATGACGCAGGTACGCACGACTCTGTATCGTCGCTACGCGATCCGGCCTCGATCGGAATCAGCGTCCGTCCCACCCATCGGGGAGGTTCAGCATGTCGGGAGCGGAGCAGCGCGAATACGCCCGGCGGCTCGTGGCTGAGTCGCGAGCGATCGCAGTCCTCACCGGTGCCGGCGTCTCCGCCGAGAGCGGTGTACCGACATTTCGCGGTGCCGGAGGTCTCTGGCGCGGCCGCAGTGCGATGGACCTTGCGACGCCCGAGGCCTTTCGACGCGACCCGTCGGAGGTCTGGGAGTTCTACTACGCCCGGCTGATGGGTTTGAGGGACGTCACCCCCAACGAAGGGCATCGTGCTCTCGCCGCACTGGAAGCCAGCCGGGAGCGCTTCTGGCTCCTGACGCAGAACGTCGACGGGCTCCATCGGCAGGCCGGGAGCGCCAACGTGATCGAACTCCACGGGACGATCCGGACTGCCCGCTGTTCCCGCTGTGCGCGCTCCCTCCCGATGTCCGAGGCTCTTCGCGGCTGGACGCCGGGAGCGGTGCCCGCCTGCGAGGCCTGCTCGGCGCCGATGCGACCCGACGTGGTCTGGTTCGGGGAGATCCTTCCGGAACCTGCGCTGCGACAGGCCGAGGAAGCGATCAGGCACTGCGACCTGATGCTGGTGGTCGGCACGTCCGGCGTGGTGCAACCTGCCGCCGGCTTCGCGTTCCACGCCCGCGCCCGCGGTGCCCGGGTGATCGAGGTCAATCCCGAGGAGACGCCGATCTCCGCGATCGCGGATGTCGGCCTTCGCGGGCCCTCCGCTCACGAGCTCCCGGAGCTGCTCGGCGAGCAGGAAAGAGCCCGGCTCAATCCGCACACTGTGGACGACTGACCGTCTCCAGAAAGGCCACGAGCAGCGATCTGTCGAGCCGACCATCCTTGCGCACACCCGAACACACGTCGACTCCATAGGGGCGAACGACACGGACCGCCTGGCATACGTTCTCTGCATTCAGCCCGCCGGCGAGGAGGACGGGCAGCTGAATCGCCTCCGAGATCGCTCGACTGATCTCCCAGTCGTGTGTCTCACCGCTCGGATTCCTCCAGCGGAAGGGTGGCTCCGAGTGACCGGAATCGAGCACCAGGGCGTCCACATGTCTTGATACGCGGCGCGCGATGTCCATCGCGCCGGCTTCGACGACGTGGATCGACTGCGCGATGAAGACTCCGGGCAACCGGGATCGGAGGGTCTCGTAGTCGGCGGACTCCAGCGGGTCCCAGAGCTGGAGCGTCTTGACGCCACTCGCCCTGTAGAGATCCGCGAGCTGGTCTGCGCTCGTTGCAGAAGTGAGAACGAATGTGCCGATAGAGTCGGGAACCGAGCGAACGATCTCCGCCATTGTCTCGACCGGAATCCGCCCTTCGCCGGTGGGCGTCTCGTCCACCATCCCGATGGCGGCGACTCCGTAGGACACCGCGATCTGCGCCTCCTCCGGAGAGGTAATGCAGCAGACTTTGACCTTGACCGGTGGAACGATCTGCATCCTGCCTCCCCAGGCGAGCCTCGCGGTCCCGGTACCGAACGCGAACGGTGCTACCGTCGGAATTTGCAGGATTCGGGCCGCGAATCGGGGGATTCCCGCCGAATACCGGAGAAACCCTTGCTACCAAAGGAACAGACCTCAGAGCAGTCCGTCAACCGAGAGGTACACCCGCCACGCGTCCGGATCGCGACCCCGAAACGACCGCGCCACATCCAGCCGGACCAGGCCGTCCAGGCCGGAGACGCCGATTCCGGCACTGATCGCGGGGTCGTCGAAGTTGAAGGAAGAGCGCGCACCCGCCCAGCCCGTGTCGCCGAAAAGGAGAATTCGTGCGAGCGGCGCGCCGATCGCCAGTTCCACTCGACCTCGCCAGAAGGCGGTTCCCCGATTCGAATCGGGCGTATTGGGGAACGCCCTCAGCGATTCGACGCCGCCCAGATAGTACCAGCGCTGCGG
>JARRPS010000218.1:0-6001 GCA_037382625.1 Gemmatimonadota bacterium
CTTCGTGAAGGGCAACCCGAAGATCGAGAAGCTGAGAGCCGGGCTGTACATCAAAGACGACGACTACCGTCTCTCCTTCATGTTCGGGCACTACGTCACTCTGACGAACCTGCGGGACGAGGACTGGACTCGGATCTTCGAGCAGCGCCTGACGCCGCTCTATGTGTCCGTCCACGCGACCGACCCGGACGTCCGACTCGCGATGCTGCGTAACCCTCGGTCCGCCCGGATCGCCGAACACCTGGACCGACTCGAGGCGGGCGGCATCCGAATCCACGCGCAGGTGGTTCTCTGCCCCGGCCTCAACGACGGGCCCGTTTTGCAGAGGACGATCGACGACCTCTACGCGCGGGCCGACTCGGTTCTCTCGCTCTCCATCGTCCCGGTGGGGCTCACCGACTACAATCAGGACCGAGGCGTCCGACCTCTCACGGAATCGGAATGCGCGCGGACCATCGAGATCGTTGAGGAGGCGCGGAAGCGGGCGCGCGGCGAACGAGCCACGTCCTGGGCGTACGCGGCCGACGAGTTGTTTCTACAGGCCGGCAGAGAGCTTCCCGGGGCCGAGTATTTCGATGACCTCGAATTGGTGGCCAACGGCGTCGGTGCGGTCTCGGAGATCCGGGACCGCGTCAAGGCGGATCTCGATTCGCTGCCGAGACTCGACGGGTCACGCATCGTGATGGTGACCGGAACGTCGATGGCCTCACACCTCGAGTCGATCGGATTCGAGATCGCGGCCGCCACCGGCGCGACGATCGAGACCGTGCCCACAGACAATCTTTCGCGAACGGCGATCAACGACGATGAGCTTTTCCTGGACGATGTCACTCTGTCGGATCTGCGTACCGCTTTCCCCGGACTGGAGATATGGCCGTCGGAGCACGTAACGGACGTTCTACGCGACATGCCGCACTCCCTACGGTAGCGATCGTCGGAAGACCGAACGTCGGCAAGTCCACGCTCTTCAATCGGATCGTGGGTGGTCGGATCGCCATCGTTTCGGAACAGGAGGGGGTGACACGCGATCGCCAGTTCGCCGAGGCGGAATGGAACGGCCGGCCCTTCCTTCTCGCCGATACGGGCGGGATTCTGGACGTGGCCGAGCGCCCTCTGGATCGCCAGGTCCGCGAACAGGTTCTCGCAGCGGTCGACCACGCCGATGTCGTTCTCTTCGTCGTCGATGGCAGGACCGGACCCCATCCGGTGGACCAGCACGTCGCCGACCTGCTTCGAAAGTCGGATCGGCCGGTAGTGCTGGCCGTCAACAAGCTGGATGATCTCGCCTCGGCGCTGGAGCACCACGAGTTTCATGCGCTGGGGATCGGAGACCCCGTACCTCTTTCCGCGCAGAGCGGGCGTGGCAGCGGCGACCTGCTGGACCGGATCGTCGACGTGCTCCCCGCACCCCGGACGGCGGAGGAAGAGGAGGTGGATCTCCGGATTGCCGTGATCGGAAAGCCGAACGTCGGAAAATCCAGTTTCGTGAACTCGCTCCTGGGCGAGTCGCGCGTGCTGGTGCACGACGAAGCCGGGACGACGCGCGACGCGATCGATACCTGGCTCGAGTTCGAGGGCGAGCGGATCTGCCTGGTCGATACGGCCGGGCTGAGACGCCGTTCCCGAGTCGATGACGAAATCGAATTCTACAGCCGGCTCCGGGCGACGGCCGCCATACAGCGGGCGGACGTCTGCCTGCTCGTGTCCGACGCGCGGGCGGGACTCACCAACCAGGACTTCCGGATCGGGGAGGAGGCCTGGAAGGCGGGCTGCGGGCTCGTGCTCGTGGTCAACAAATGGGATCTGATCGAGGATCGCGGGCCGGATGTCGTGGCGGCTTTCGGAACGGCAGAAGCGGATTCCGACCGCCGAAGTGAACCGGGTTCTCGCGGCACTCCTTGCGCGAAAGCAACCCCCGCAGGGGCCGAGGGGCGACGTGCGGATCTATTACGCGAGCCAGGTCGCTACCGAGCCTCCGGAGTTCGTCCTGTTCGCGAACCGACCTCGCGACATTCAGGAGAGCTATCTGCGTTTCCTTTCGAACGGATTCCGGCAGGCTTGGGGATTCGAAGGATCGCCCCTCCGACTGCGACCTCGCCAACGCCGCGCGGAGGGACATCGAGCATGAGTCGTGGCTCCCGAAGCGGCCGAGAAGCACGATGCTGACTGGCATTCTCCCATGGGCCCTGCTCGCCTACTTCATTGGCTCCTTTCCGACTGCCTGGCTGGTCGGCCGAGCCTTCGGCGTCGACCTGAGAGAGGAGGGAAGTGGCAACCTGGGAGGCACCAACGCGTACCGCGTACTCGGCGCCCGAGGGGGGCTCCCCGTCATCCTGGTCGACATCTCGAAGGGCTATCTGCCGGCCGCGTTCTTTCCCCGGTGGGACGGATCGGGCGTCGGGGAGCTCGCTCTCGTCTACGGGCTGCTCGCCATCTTGGGTCACGTCTGGCCCATCTGGCTTCGATTCCGGGGCGGGAAGGGCGTCGCGACGGGAGCGGGGGTGCTGATCGCGCTGGCTCCCTTCGCCGCCCTCGTCGCGACGCTCGTCTGGATCGGAATCGTGGCCGTCACGCGAACGGTATCGATCGCCTCCCTGTCCGCGGCCGCGGTGGTACCGCTCGTGGCGGCGATTACGGATGCGCCCTTGTCTACGACGCTGTTCTGCACCGGCGTGGCGCTGTTCGTCTGGTGGACGCATCGAAGCAACCTGGCACGCATCGCCCGAGGTGAGGAACTCCAGTTCGGATCGGGCGGATCAGACCCGGAAGAGGAGAACGGATCGTGAGCAGTCGTCGAATCGGGGTCATCGGAGCCGGCAGCTGGGGCACGGCGTTGGCTGATTGTCTGTCGCGCAACGGCCACGAGGTCCACCTCTGGTCGCACGAGATCGAGGTGGCCGCCGAAATCAGGAAAGGCCACCGGAACGAAACTTATCTACCGGGCGTGGAACTCGATCCGCGACTCGAGGCGTCGCCTGATCTCGAGGACGTTCTCGAGGCCGCCGAGGTCGTGGTGTCCGTCAGCCCCTCGGAATTCGTGCGGGCCACCATGGAAAAGGCGCGCTCCTGCCTGCCTGCTCGCCCCCCGCTGCTCGTCAGTGCCTCGAAGGGACTCGAGTTGGGGTCGGACCTCCGAATGAGCGAGGTGCTTCTCCACGTTCTCGGCGCTGAGATCGCGGAAGGCTGCGTCGTGCTTTCCGGACCGAGTTTCGCCGCCGAGCTGGCGCGTCAGCGGCCGACGGCGGTCACTCTGGCATCACGAAGCGAAGAGAATGCGCGCGCGGTTCAGGAACTCTTTCAGAACGAGCACTTCCGACTCTACACGCAGAGTGACGTGATCGGCACCGAACTCGGTGGAGCGCTGAAGAACGTGATCGCGCTCGCGGCGGGAATCAGCGACGGGCTCGGTCTGGGACACAACGCGAGGGCGGCGCTCCTGACCCGAAGCCTGGCCGAGATTCGCCGGCTCACTCACCGGCTGGGCGGAGAGCCTGAAACCCTGGCAGGTCTCGCCGGCGTCGGTGATCTGATTCTCACCTGCACCGGCGACCTGAGTCGGAATCGCACCGTCGGTCTCGAGATCGGCCGTGGCCGGAAGCTCGAAGACGTTCTCTCGGGAATGCGGTCGGTGGCGGAGGGCGTCCGGACGACGCGCGCGGCAGTGGATCTCGCAGCTCGACACGGGGTGGAAATGCCCATATCGGAGGCCGTATACTCTATCCTGTACGAAGAAGTGGAGCCGCAGGTGGCACTTGCGCGCCTGATGGCTCGTGAGCCCAAGCCCGAACGCTGGAGCTGAATCGAGTGGATCAGCGAATCGCGCCGAAGGAATACTACTCGATCGGCGAGGTATGCTCCCTGACGGGGCTCAAGCCCCATGTCCTCCGCTACTGGGAGTCTCAGTTTCCGGCCCTTCGTCCCACGAAGAACCGTGCGGGCAATCGGGTCTACCGTCGCAAGGAGATCAAGCTGGTGCACCTGCTCCAGCACCTTCTGTACAACGAGAAGTACACGATCGAAGGAGCGCGCCACAAACTCGATCAGCTCCGCAAGGAAGGAAAGCTGTCGCGCGCCGCGCGAGTCGCCTGGGAAGCGGAAACGGTCCGTCAGCTCCGCAGGGAAGCCGATGCGCTGGTGGAGTTGCTCGACACGTGAGTGATTCGTCGTCCCCGGACCGGCGACCCTACATCCTCTGCACGAACGACGACGGGATCCACGCTCCAGGACTCGCAGTCCTCACGGAGGCCGCGCGTCGGCTCGGCTCCGTCGCCGTCGTAGCGCCCGATCGGGAGCAGAGTGCGACGAGTCACTCCCTGACGGTGCATCGCCCTCTGCGCGTCACGCGGAAGGACGGGCAGACCCATATCGTGGATGGAACCCCGACCGATTGCGTGCTGATTGCGGTCAACAGTCTACTCGAGACGCGGCCGGACTTCGTGTTCTCGGGTGTCAATCACGGACCGAACATGGGCGAGGACGTGCTCTATTCGGGCACCGTCGCGGCCGCCATGGAGGGGACGATCCTGGGCATCCCTTCGGTGGCGGTCTCCATTTCGAGCCGCTCGTCGGAGCACCTCGACGGATTCGTCGATCTCCTGACCCGCCTGCTCCGGGGACTGGTGGAGAGGACGGACTTCCCCGATGAGACCTTCTTCAACATCAACCTTCCCGACATTCCGGCCGAACAGATCAGAGGCGCCCGGATCACCACTCTCGGACGAAGGGTCTACTCCGATTCCCTGACGCGCAGAGAGGACCCATCCGGACGCGAGTACTTCTGGATCGGCGGCGGAGTATCCAGCTGGAGCGGACGCGACGACTCGGACTTCCGTGCCGTCCGTGCCGGTTACGCATCTGTGACACCGCTTCATCTCGACCTGACTAACTACGGTTTAATTAAAGAGGTACAGGGTTGGCCGCTGACGACTTGATCGGCGCGTATCGTCGGTCCCGTCGGCGGCTCGTCGAGCAGCTCCGCGCCGCCGGGATCGAGGATCTCGCCGTTCTGCATGCCTTCGACTCCGTTCCCAGACACCTCTTCGTGCCCGAAGCGGTGCGGCACCGCGCGTACGAGGATGTCGCGCTCCCGCTGGGTCACGGTCAGACCATCTCCCGGCCTTTCTCGCACGCACTGCACCTGCAGCTCGCCCGGCTCCACGGATCGGAGCAGGTACTGGAGATCGGAAGCGGGTCCGGCTTCCAGACCGCGCTGCTGGCCCGACTCGTGCAGAGAGTCTACTCGATCGAAGTCGTGCCCGAGCTCGCCGCGCAGGTCCAGACGCGTCTCTCGGCTCTGCAGATCGACAACGTCGTGCTGCGGACGGGCGACGGAAGTGCCGGATGGCCGGAGCGTGCCCCGTTTGACACGATCCTGGTCGGTGCGGCCGCGCCGGCCATTCCGGCTCCACTTCGCGAGCAGCTCGCAGAAGGGGGCCGGTTGCTGATCCCCATCGGGGACGAAAAGGGACAGCGGTTGCTGCTTATCGAGCGCCGGCATGACGAATGGACCGAAGCAGAAGTCGACAGCGCGCGGTTCGTGCCGCTCGTAGGGGAGGAGGGCTGGTGAACGATTCGGGGCAGGGGACCGCGGCCGAAGCGGTCAGCGAACCGATGGACGCACCGGGAGCGGCGCCCGATGTGCCGCACGGCGGCCCTCTGCACCGTCTCTACCACTGGGTGCTCGGGTGGGCCGATCGTCCAGGCGGGACCTGGGCACTGTTCGGAATCGCGTTCGCGGAGTCTTCCTTCTTTCCGATCCCGCCCGATGTGTTGCTGATCCCCCTGGCCCTCGGCAATGTGCGACGCTCCTTCTGGTTCGCATTCGTCTGCACCGCCGGTTCGGTAGCCGGTGCGGCCCTCGGATACCTGATCGGAAGCTCCCTCTACGCCTCGGTCGGGGAACCGATCATCCAGTTCTATCATGGACAGGCGCAGTACGAAGAGCTCCAATACCTGTTTGAACAGAATCTCGTCCTCACCCTGGGAACGGCGGGCTTCACTC
>JARRPS010000219.1:0-7953 GCA_037382625.1 Gemmatimonadota bacterium
TCGAGCTGCTGGTCGAGAACACGGGCCTGCCGCAGTGGGTGATGCCGTTCACGATGGTGCTGCTGCTGATCGGCCTGCCGATCGTCCTCGCGACCGCGTATCTTCAGAAGGGCACGCCGCTTTCGAGTTCGCCCGCGACGGCGGAGCCCTCCTCCGAGGTGCCCGCTCGGCCCGGAACAGAGGACAGCGCCGCATCGCAGGCCGAGCCGGCCGGCGCGCATCTTTTCCTGTTCACCTGGCGCAACGCGATTCTCGGCGGCGTGTTCGCGTTCTCGCTGATGTTCGGGATCGCCGGCGCCTACGTCCTGATCCGTGAGCGGGCCCTCTCGCCCCCCGAGGCCGTGGCCGACGAGGCGGCCCCGGGGATCGCGGTCCTCCCGTTCAGCGTGCGCGGCGAAGAGCTCGAGATCTGGCGCGAGGGAATGGTCGACGCGCTGTCGGTGAACCTGGATGGCGCCACCGAGTACCGGACGATCCCGAGCCAGACGGTGCTGGCGCGGTGGCGCGAGTCGGTCTCGGGCGACGTGACGCCGGACATGGATACTCAGCTCGAGATCGCGCGGCGCGCCGGGGCGACGTACGCGCTCAGCGGCACTGCGCTCGCCATCGGCCCGGACGTGCGTCTCACGGCCGAGATCGTGGAAGTAGAGACCGGAGAGCGCGCCGCCCGCGCCCAGGTGGAGGGAGCTGCCGACGAGGCGCTCGGGCTCGTAGACGCCCTGTCGATCGAGATCCTGCGCCAGCTGGTGTCCGACCCGAACGCCGGTTCGTCGATCAGCCTCGCCGAGGTGACGACACCTTCGCTGGAGGCTTATCGCGCGTACCTCGAGGGCGAGTCATTGCTTCGGCGGGGCGACCTGGAGGCCGCCGCGCTGGCCTTCGACCGCGCGATCGAGGCGGACTCGACGTTCGCTCTGGCCCACTACCGGCTGACGCTGATCGGTGGGTTCGGCAGCCGGTATGGCACCGGCTCGATGAGTGAGTCGATCGACAAGGCGCATCAGTACATCGATCGACTGCCGGCGCGCCAGGCGGCCCTCGTCGAGGGCGAATGGCGGCGGCGCATGGGAGACGTCGAGACAGGCATCCGCATCCAGGAACGTGCGGTTCGGCTGTATCCCGAGGATCCCGAGGCCTGGTATCAGCTCGGAGAGACGTACATCCACTGGGGAGACAACGCCGGGGTGACGCCGGATCGGGCGGAGGACGCCTTCCGCAGGGCCGTGGCGCTCGATCCGCAGTTCGCGCCCTACCACTGGCACCTCATCGACCTCGCCGTGATCCTCGGACGCGATAGCGCGACCCTGGCCGATCGGATCGACGCACACGATCGCATCGCGGTTGAAGGCGCTTACAGCGAGTCCACCAACCAGACGCTGCTCGCCCTGGTGCACGGGGATTCCGCGAGCTACGCGGAGGCGGTCGAGTCGATCGGTGAGCTCGACCGCATCGACCTGACCTCCCTCGGAACCGCTCTTCGTCACCCTCGCGTCGCCGAGGAGCATGCACTCCTTGCGCAACGGTTGCTGGAGCTGACATCCAATGCGTCCTTCCTTGCGTTCCGCGCCCGGGCTTTCGGCCGGGGACAGGTGGGGGCGGGTCTCGAGATGCTTCCGCCCGGCATGCCGCCCGCAAGACGTCTGAATCTCGCCACCTTGCTTCGACTGAACGATCTTCCCGTTCCGCCGAGTTGGCTCGAGTCGATTGTCGCGGCGGTGGATCCGAAAGACCTCGAGGAGGAAGCGGGTTTCTACGTGTGGTACGAAGCGGTCGCCAGCGGCGATACAGCGGTGATCCGCCGATTAAACGCCGAGTGGCAGGCTGAGGCCGACAGTCTCCTGGCGGCTGCCGTGACCGTCCGTGATTCATCGAGAGCGAGGCGGGCGCAGGACGATGTCTACGGCTCGTACGGAATGGAGGCGTATCTCGGCGGACGGTACGAGGAGGCGGCCGAGTACTCGTACATGGAGCTCGGGCGCTGGAAGGAAGCCGAGACCTGGTTCCGGACGCTGTTCTGGCAGGATCACAGCCTCGCGTACTACCATCTCGGCCGAGTGTATGAAGAGCTGGGCGAGACCGAAAAGGCTCGCCAGGCCTACGAGGACTTCGCCATCGCGTTCGCGGAGGCGGATCCGGAGCTCCAGCCGCTCGTCGAGGAAGCCCGCCTGAAGATGGCGCAGCTGGGAGACTTTCCGGGAAGCGAGTAGTCATGGCGGGACCGCCGATCGGCGCGATCGGGATGTCGGGATTCGCCGGCTAGACTCCCGGATCCCGGTGGGCGGATGGGTACTGCAGCGCGCCGTCGTACACCCGCTTCAGCCGTGACGAGTAAATCTCTTCCTCGAAGTTTACGAGGACCCCCTCGTCCGTGAACAAGGGGTCGTCGAGCGGCAGGAACACCGTGCGACCCGGAAACGCCTCTTGCATCATCCGGAACAGCTCGTTCGGCGGGGAAGCGCTCAGGTCGAACAGCGTCGTCGCGCCGTCCGGAGAGACGATGCGGGCGGCGCTGACGACGAGCACGTACACGGACCCGTCTGTCGCCGGGCTCCGGTGCACCAGGTAGTCTCCGAGCCACTCCAGTTCTGTGCCCTTCATGTGCGACTTCTGGGCGTGATTGCCTCCGATATTGATCAGGGTGCCCCCGGGGCTTGCCGCGACCCGCTCGTCACACAGCCGCTTGATCAGCTCCTCACGCGCGCGGACGGAGGTCTCGTAGCGGTCCTGTCGGTCCGCACGAATCGGTATGCTCGCCCTCTCCGCGTCCACCATTGCGTCCACGGTCTCTAACTCGGACTGACCCCAGGCAGCCAGCAGTTCGTCGCGCTGGGCCTCGAGATCGTCCTGCAAGCGCCCGATCGCAGCGGCCTGCTCGGCCGGCGTATCGTAGGGCGACGAGAGAAACGCCGTAATCGGGCCCGGTTCGGAAAGTCGAGCCGCGTACCAGGCGAACAGGTCGAGGAAAGAATCTGTCCCCCCGTACTCGTCGAGGTTTGCGTCGATGCCCCGGACGAGCAACTGCTCACCCGCCGGAACGGTCCGATTGAAGTCCCGCACCGCGGCGAGGAGTTGATGGCCCAGCTCGACCGGCAGTTGCCAGCCCGGAGGCACGGCCTCGCCGTCGTTCACGTATTCCACCAGCAGCCAGTCCACCATCTGCGGGAGCTCCATCAGGAGCTGGCGGAACCCTCGCCCGTGCAGCTCGCGCACGAGCGCGGCCATGAACTCGCGGTGCTCGGTGAGGTGGTGCGTCTCACCGACTACGACGACCCGGTTCGGCGCCAGCCGTTCGATGAGCTCGGCGGGGATCGCCTGTCCGTCGAACGCGATTCCGTCGCTCTCGATCACAGGGGCGACGATGGACTCGGGCGGACCGGTCGGATTGGAGCCACAGGCCAGGGTTCCGGCGAGCAGGGACGTGCACACAACGGCCGACCAGCCGGGAGATTTCATCGGACAGCTCCCTTCCACCGATGAGCGTTGACTGGCTCGAGCGGATATGAAGACGCGATCAGTAAACCGGCTACCTGCGGAAGCCTCGGTGCGGGTCAGCGCGCGCAACTCCCGTTCCTCTACGCGTCGGGAGTCTCGCTGCCCGGTTGTCGCGCGATTCGGGTCTTCTGGGGAAGTTCGCCGGGCATCGGATCGCCTCCTGTCGGACGTTGCGTCGGTCGCTGGGACATTTTGTCGTGACTGTGCGCTTGGGTTCCAGAGATCGTTAGCCGCCCGGTTCTGGAGGTCTCGGTTCCCCGCAACAGCCGTTCCCGAATCCCACCGTCTTACGCCTGCTCGTTCCCGAATCGGGCATCGATCCGTCGAGAGTTGGTCAAGTGGCCAGGTGATCGGCACCGAACACTACGAGGACTTCGCCATCGCGTTCGCCGAGGCGGATCCCGAGCTCCGGTCGCTCGTCGAGGAAGCCCGCCTGAAGATGGCGCAGCTGGGAGACTTTCCGGGAAGCGAGTAGTCATCGCCGCTGCCGCGCACTCCTGCGCCGACTCACGCAGCGCTCACGCCTCGTCTTCAAATTCGCAGTAGGCCCCTCCTCGCGTCAGCGGTCGGTTTGCTTGCGGGCCAGCCCCCAGGGAGATCGGCCTCAGAACCTCGTGTGCTGGAGGGGTGACGATGGGTACTCAGCGAATTCTCCGGTTTTCTCATCTGCTCATGGTCGCGCTGCTGTTCGCGGGTGCGTGCGACGAGGACGGAGACAGCGTCACGGGCCCGATTTCGGACACGGAGTGGCCGTCTCTCGCTCTGACCTCCGCCCCGGACGAGAGCCGGGCCGAGCACGAGGTGGCTCTCGAGTTCACGGTCACGGACGACGTGGCGCTCGACATGGTGACCGTAGACTGGGGCGAGCAGGGGGACCCGGTGGAGACGATCCTCTTAGAGGGGAAGAGCTTCTCGGGGACCTGCGTCCACAGCTTCTCCGCGACCGGACAGTTCACGATCGTTCTTCAGGTTCGTGACGAATCGGGCCACGTATCGATGGCGACGCACGAGATCTCGATCACGGCGCCTCCGCCCGGAGCTCCGATCGACATCGAGGTGACGGTCAACGGTGCGAAGGCCACCATCCGGTGGACTCCCGGTGATTGGGCCAGCAGCCAGCAAGTCGTCGTGTCCCGGCTCGACGAGCCCGAGCCGATCCGGACGCGGGAGATCGCGGATGGCGCGCTTTCGTCGGTGCTCTTCACGGACCTGGTTCGGGATGCCTCCTACGAGGTTACCGTAACGGCGATCAACCCGCTGGGCCGTGAGACGAGTGCGCCGGTCCTGTTCCAGACCCCGCCTCCCACGCCCTCGTCCCTGACACGCTTCTCGGCCGCGGCGGCGGATCCCACCTGTCTCGTTCTCGAATGGACCCCGGGTTCGCCGGCGGAAAATCACAGGATCGCAATCACCGGCGACACCGAGGCCGATTCGTTCGAGGAGATCGTCCCGTGGACGGTCTCGGAGGCAAAGTTGTGCCTCGGCGCGTATCCGATCGTTGACGGGATGACCTACACGGCGCAGGTCTTCGCGGTGCTGCGCGACCGCGAGTACGGAAGTAACACGCTCGCGTACACGGTCGACTTCAATCCGGTGGTCTATCCCGCCACGGGTTCCTGGACGGGGACGTGGCTCAGTCCGACGGGTGAAAGTGACGTTATTCTCCGATTGCACCTTCAGGACGCCGACGGGGTGATCACCGGCTCCTGGGAGTCCGACTTCTTCATGGCCGAGCCCTCCTTCGTAACGGGCTCCCGTACGTCGATGGCCATCGATCTGACCCTGCACTTCGGGTGTGAAGGATTCGGCTACTGTCCCCCCAATCCGCTGATCGGAGAGTTCGTGGACGCCGACACGATCGAAGCCTACCTCGATGTAGCCTTTTTCCTGATGCCGCTCACTCTGAAGCGCGACTGAGCAGCAGTAGACGCCGGACAGACCCTTCGCGGCACAGGGCCCGGTCCCCGGAGCGGGAGCCGGGCCCTCGCAGGTGGCGCCCGGGTCGACCGTCAACGCCGCACCTCGATCAGACCCCCTGAATCCACTTGACAGACGTCCAGTCCCCCGGCACTTTGTTCGGAGACCGAACAAAGACCTTCCGTCGACGCGACGAGGTGTCTTCGGCAGGCGGACAGCTCGATGCGCGCCACTTCCAACGAGGTGCGGACAACTGTCAGCAACGACCACTGCTCGGGGCCGGCCGGTCGGCAGGGGAACCTGCCCGGATCGGCGCGTCCCGTTCGATTCCCGGACCCACTTCACGGCCGCTCTCCGGCCGCCCGAAGCCCGCACGTCCCCGTTCATTCGCACTGCCACGCCGCAGGCGCCCGAGCCGGCGGCCAGACGGCCGTTCAGGCGCGGCACGCAGATGTTCCGCTTGAGGAGGCTCTCATGAGCTCGAACCGATCCCACTCCCTCTTGACCCCGGGACGCCGTCTCGCCGTTCCCGATCGGCCAGAACTACGCCTACACCTTCTGGTCAGAGCCGGACGAATTGATCATCGCCGCGCTGGACCGCGAAATGACGCTGCTCCAGAGCATGGGGGTGAACACGATCCGGCAATACGTCGGCGTTCCGCCACGTTGGGTTCAGTACATCTATGAACGCTACGGCATCTTCACGATTCTGAACCACGCGGTGGGCCGTTATGGCGTAACAGTGGATGGAGTGTGGATCGAGTCGACCGACTACTCCGACCCTCGGACCCGCGAGATCCTGAAGGCGGAAGTCATCGATATGGTGGAGGAGTTCCGCGGCACGCCCGGGTTGCTGATGTGGCTGCTCGGTAACGAGAACAACTACGGCCTCGTCTGGAGCTCGGCGGAGACCGAGGACCTTCCCGAAGGCGAGCGGGACGCGGTGCGGGCCCGCTACCTCTACTCGCTGTTCGGCGAGATTACCCGCGAGATCCAGGCGCGGAACACGGGCATTCCCGTCGCGATGGCGAACGGAGACCTCCAGTACATCGACATCATCGCCGAGGAGATGCCGAGCCTCGACGTGTTCGGGGCCAACGTGTACCGGGGCATTTCGTTCCGGGACATGTTCGAGGAGGTCGATGAGAAGCTCGGTATTCCGGTCATGCTCACCGAGTTCGGAGCGGACGCGTGGAATGCCAGGGAGATGCGGGAGGACCAGTATACGCAGGCCCGGTATCTGCTCGGACAGTGGAAAGAGATCTACGCGAACTCGAGTGGGAAGGGACTGGCGGGGAACTCCATCGGCGGCCTCACCTTCCAGTGGAGCGACGGCTGGTGGAAGTTCCGGCAGGAGGAGTTCCTCGACATCCACGACACCAACGCGTCCTGGGCGAACGACGCCTATCCGGAGGACTACGTCGAGGGCGCCAACAACATGAACGAGGAGTGGTGGGGTGTCACCGCCAAGGGCCCGACCGACCCCCAGGGCCTCTACAACCTCTACCCCCGGGCCGCGTTCTACGCGCTGCAGCAGGCCTACCAGCTGGATCCCTACGGACCGGGCGTGAACCTTGCCACGATCTATGCCCACTTCGACGCGATCCAGCCCTCGAATGCCATGCTCCAGGCCCGGGCCGACGATGCCGCCCGGGTCACCGACATCCTGAAGCGGGTCCGCATCTCGAACCTCCGTATGGAGTTCGAGACCTACAACACCGGGGGCAGCAAGATCAGCACTCCACCGGCAGAGACGCCGCAGACGGAGTTGCCGGCCTACCGCGGATTCGACCACCAGCAGTCGTTCTTCGTCGAGGCCGAGGTCCAGCCCGCGCAGAATCTGATCGGCAGGCTCTCGGTGAACGTGCTCGGCAACGTGGGCGTCAATCCGATCGACGAGATCTTCTACGAGAATCGGGGCCGACGTCAGACGATCGAGGTCGACGGCGAGCCGCTGGAGCTTCAGTCCCTCGAGCGGGTCAAGGTCTACCGGGGCAGCGTGACGTGGGACGAGGACTGGTTCTCGCTGCAGGGATTCTACCGCGAGGGGCATACGCACTGGGGGTACGACGGCGACTTCTTCGGCGTGTACCGGAACGCGTATTACGGCGAGAACATCGACATCTACAACGGGATCGCGCCGGTCGGGGCGGAGATGTACTTCAAGAAGGGCCTCGAGGGCCTGAGAGTCGCCTTCGGGCCCCAACTCTGGTGGGGCGCCAACCCGGCGGTCATGGGGATGTACACCCGGCAGTTCGGCACGATCGGCTTCAGCGCGCTGTACCAGGAAGAGTTCGCGCAGCAGCAGAACGTGGTCACGTCGATCGCCGTGCCGCTGCCGAAGACACGCAGGGCGTCGATCGCTCTCGCGAAGGAGTTCGGAGATTTCGGGCTCCAGGTCGGCGGTCTGTGGTCGGGTTCCACCAAGATCGATCAGACCTTCCAGGTGGTGGACGGGCCGGAAGACAACCTTACGGTGCTGCAGGACAGCGTCCGGCTCGCCGACACGTTCGGCGGGAAGGCGAAGCTGACCTGGCAGAAGGG
>JARRPS010000220.1:0-4134 GCA_037382625.1 Gemmatimonadota bacterium
GTCAAGACGAGAACGGGCGCGGCGCCGGCCCACTCCCGATTTCCGTCGACGAGGCAGGCCAGAGCGTCATCCCAGCTTTCGTCGAAGTGCCGGCGGGAAAGCAGGAATCGCCACGACTGTTCGTTGCCTGAAGATGCGGCCCATCGGGCCGCCTCGAACATTCGGACCAGCTTCTCGTCCTCCACCGGCCGGTCCTGCCACGCGCGTGGGCTCCAGCGCACGGAGAGTATGTCGAGAATGGGCTCTGACGTGGCAGCGCGTTTGATGGCGATCAGGTCGGAAGGTCTGGTCTGGTGCACCTTCGTCTCCGGACGAATTGAGTTCCTCGATCATCTTCGGAGGAACCTACACGGAATCAAAAACGGGGATCCGCCCCCGGATCCCCGTTCGAGGCTGGCATCGACGGAAGCGACTCAGCCCTGACCCGGACCGAACCAGACGCCGGGGCCGATCGTCTCGCCGACGCGTCCCATGATCTGGATCCAGCCCTCACGGTCCGAGGCGTCTCTGCAGAGGCCGCTGAACCGATTGGCTTCGCGACGCACCACGGTGCAGGTGACGAGCACGTCGTTACCCTGATCGAACCAGAAACTGAACTGGTCCACCTTGTCCTTGCCCGTCCAGCTGCTCGTATTCACGAACTTGACGTCGTGCTTCGTCTCGGCGCCGCCCTGCTGGACCAGCAGCTGTCCGCTGGGATTGCGGGCGCGAAGGTCCACGAGGAAGGTCGCGGGCATCGCCATGTTCGTGACACCGTACGTCCCGGCCGGGAGACGGCCCACGGGGGTGTACGATCCCTGCAGCTGCGCGATCGTCGAACTCTGTGCGCTCGCGCCGTCAGCGGCCAGAAACAGAGCGCCCGCAGCTGCGGTAAGAATGAGAAGGGTCCGTCGCATGACATCCTCCTGGTGCAGGGAACGGAAACCGATCCGCCCGGGGGTTTTAGATCGCTGGGGACCCGGATATTCTGCCGCTGTCCATTCAACCGTGCAAGTGAGTCCCGAAGCCCAAACCTTGCCTCAATCCGAAGCCGGCGGCAGATTGCCCGCCCTTCGTCCCGCCAGGGGCGGAGCAAGCGGGCGTAGCTCAATTGGTAGAGCGTCAGCCTTCCAAGCTGAAGGTCGCCGGTTCGATCCCGGTCGCCCGCTTCCCGCAGCCCGACCCGGCGACCTTCGTCCGCATCTCGGAGGTCGCCGGTGCGTTTCGCGCCCGGGGCGCAAAACGGGTCTCCCCGCTTTGCGGCTCGCCGGCGATCCCGGTCGCCCGCTTCCCGCAGCCCGACCTACAGTCCCCACGCCAGCCGCAGCCGTACTTGCCGCGGCTCGATCGGTTTCAAATGGAGGTCTTCGATTCCCGCTGGGGGCTCCGACGGACCGCGTGAGGCGTACCAGTATTGAATGTCGCTGTCTTCCGAGTCGAAGAGGTTCAGTACGCTGAGCGCCAGGCTGAGGCCGGATTCTCCGAAGCGCCATCCGATGGCCAGGTTGGCGAGGGTCGTGGCCGAGGCTCGCTGGACGTTGTCCTCGGTGAGCGGATACGCCCCGAGGTGGCGCAGGCGGGCGGAGGCATATGGACCTCCCCGTGGACTGTCCCAGGTGATTCCTGCGGCGACCACATTCTCCAGTGCCCCCGGCACCCTGTCTTCCGACTCCGGGACATCCGTGAGTCGAGCCCGGGTGAAGGACACGTCGACGTCGGCGCTGAGTCGCTCTGAGACCCGCCAGAAATTCGTCCATGTCACTCCCAGCCTCCGGCTGCCGCCGCTGGGTTCGGTAGTGCCGGCGTCCCCGACAAAGAGGAGTTCGCTGTCGAGCTCCACCGTCCACAGGGCGAGGGTCGATCGCCATCCCTCGAGGGGGCTGGTGCGCAGTCCGATCTCCGCACCCCTCGATCGGACCAGAGGATCGACGGACGTCACCGGATCGCCGGATACGGGATCGATGGTCTGCGTCGTACCGCGCGCGTCGTTGCTATGGAATCCGAAACCGGCGCTTACGTATGCCTCGGCCTCGTTCCACGGACCGAAGATCAGCGACAGCTTGGGACTGGCAATGAAATCCGAAGCATCTCCCGAATTTCTCGCGTCGTCGCTCGTCACGTCGAACAGGAAGTAGTCGCCGCGCAGGCCGGCGAGCGTGCGAAACCACTCGTTCCATCGGCTCTCCACGGACAACCAGGCGCCGGATCCCCACTCCGATACTTCATCACTCCGAACCGTACTCACCCTCTCGCGGGCCTCGGTATCGTGCAGGGCCACATCGATCAGGTCGAGCCGGGACTGCAGCCCGATTGAGAACTCGTGTCGCAGGCCGAACCAGCGGGTGGGAATCGCATGCGTGAAGTCGAGGCCGAAGACGCCTCTCTGGTCGACCTGGTTGATCTGGTCTCCGTTCTGCGGGTCATCGAGGAAGTAGGTGAAGTTCGAGTAGAGGTCGAGATCGTAGTAGACGCCGTAGACGTTGAGCCGCTGGCTGCTATTTCGACCCGAGCGATTCCAGCTGCCCGACAGGCTGTACCGGGCAGTCGAGCCTCCGAGTGTCGTGTCCACCTGTGCGAATCGATCGATGGCACCTGATTCGACGGCCCGCAACGGAATCTGGTCGGATGCGTCCCACTGGTTGTGATAACCGAGGCCGAGCAGGGAGAATCTGCTGGATCCCGCCCCGATGGTATAACGCAGCATGCCGGAGAGCTTCGAGAGGTTCTGAGGAACGTCCCAAGGTCCGTCGTAACCGCGGGTCTCGCCTCCCGCCAGAAGCACTCCGTTACCGATCCGGGTCGAGCCTCCCGCGACCACACGGAGAAAGCCGTTTTCACCCGCCCCGGCCGAAGCGAAGGGCTGGTCGAGCGACTGCACCAGGCGGAACTCCGCGCCGCCGGCGGCGCTGAAGTCACCGATCTCCGGATAGTAGGTGCCGAGGCGGTACTCGACGTGATCCACCAGCTCGGGGACGAGGAAGTTGATGTCCGTGTATCCCTGGCCATGCCCGTGCGTCGGCATGTTGACGGGCATGCCCTCGAGTCGGGTGCTGAAGTCCGTTCCGTGATCGAGATTGAATCCCCTCACGAACATCTGGTTCGACTTCCCGTCGCCCGAATGCTGGGTCATGATCAGGCCCGGCACGGTCTCGAGCAGCTCGCCCTCGCGCGAGAGCGGGCGCGACTGGATATCCCGGTATCCCACGAATCCCTGGGAGGCGGTCGTGGCCAATCCCGCCAGGTCGTCCAGCCGCCCCTCGACTTCTATCGGTGCGAGACGAATCACGTCCAGTGTGTCGGTGGCCGACTGCCCGCCCTCCTCTGAAGTCTCCTGTCCGAGGACAGGAGAGGGCAGCCAGATGGCCCCGACGGAAAACCAGCATAGACAGACGAGTTTCCTGAAATGCATACGTTTTTTCCCCAGACCCTGCTGGGCCGAAGTTCTCGAATCGGTGAATCTGGTGTATTCCGTGCGCGGCGTCCGCGCCCGGGCGCTACACTTTCGGGGGCGGAACGGCGGGGTCGATCGCGGGACTGCCATGGGCGGAATCGGGGAAAGCACCGGATACCTTCGATTCCGAGGAAGGCGGGGAAGGGAATGAGAAGACGCCGGGAAGGTGGAGTCCGGGGCCCAACACGATCTCGACCAGTGTACGTGTCGGACCGATTTCGTCTTCGCGCTCGGAGGCAATCAGCAGCGCATCGACCAGCGGTGCATGGGAGTGCGGGGCGTCCCCGCCGGCATGGACGTGGGTGTGCGATTCACCGCCGTGCTCGTGAATCGAAGCGTCGTCACCATCGTGCTCGCCCGGATGCTGATGATTCGCCGATACTTGAACCACGTGATAGGCGTCGTGCACCAGGGCCACGGCTCCCGGGAGAAGCGACGGAAGCAGGTAGAGGCCGATCACCGCGAACGCGACGAAACGCATGACTCGCGGTTCAGCGATCCGGCTGCAGTGTAAGCGTCAGCTCGATCGGGCTGCCGCTGAATGCCACCAGTCGTTCGACCGTTCGGTAGCCCGGCATGCGAACTCGGATCGTGCCTTCCTTGTAATGCTTGGTCACGCCGACGCTCTGACCGCGAACCGAGACTCTCGCATCGCTCTCGTCGAGATCGAACTCGTACTCTATGGGTGCGTTGCCGAGAGTGAT
>JARRPS010000221.1:0-5262 GCA_037382625.1 Gemmatimonadota bacterium
CTGCGACCTACGAGGACCTTCTGTCGTTCGGATTCGAGGACGCGTGGAGCCAGTCCGGCGGCGGGATGACCTGCTGTCAGACGGAAGATCTGAGCATTCGGAAGCCGATCCGGGACCGCCGGGTCGATCTGATCCTGCTTCGGGGCGAATTCGGACTCGGCCAGCCGGGAGTCGACGGCGCGGTTCGAACCCGGGTGCTGGGGAACCGGCCCGCGGATCTCTCCGAAACGGGACTCTGGCCCTCGGACCACGCGGGCGTTCTCGCCACTATGAAACTGCCGCGACGACACTGAAACCCTCCCGCAACGCGCATCCCCTGGTCAGAGGGATGCGCGTTGCGGCGCGGCGAACTGGCGGAGGAGTGACAGATGCGGCAGTGGACGAGCAGCCTTGAATCCGGGCCGGATCGCAGTGGGCCTCGCGACGCTTTGAAAGCGGAGGATACTCCCGAAGCGGGACGTGCCCGGAAAGACGAGTCCGGATAGAGCCAGTCCAAAGGCGCAGGTTCCTGCCGAGTCGTTTAGTTCCAGTCCTTCGGCGGTCGCCTGCAGGAGAGCGCTCCACGTCGGCGTCGCCGAGTCGAACAGACGAGCCTGGGGAGGAAGGTCTGTGCGATCGTACAGATTATATAGTTATATACCGTAGTATTTTACATTATCCCACATAAGGTATTATCGACATCTGGTTGTGCGGGCATTCGACAATCCCAGGCCCGATCGTAAGGGTAGCCGGTACGGCATGAAGGGAACTCCGAATGCTCCGGCCGGTTTCCAGAGCGTGAGCCGGCGCACCCTGACGGCGGCGACAGCCGCGTGCGCTTCGCAATGGGAGAGACGATTCGAATGTTCCTGCTCCAGGTCGGTCTGGGTGATACCCTCCAGACGAGTCCGCTGCTCGCGCTTCCTCTGCTGTTCGGGGCCGGCGTGTTGACGAGTCTGACGCCTTGCATTTATCCGATGATTCCGATCACGGCTGGAGTGATCACGGGAACCGCGGGGGAGGAAGCGAGTCGGGGTCGGGTCGTCGGTTTGACGCTTACCTATGTGTCGGGGCTGGCGCTGCTATACGCCCTCGCGGGACTGCTGGCGGGACTTTCCGGCACCCTCTTCGGGACCCTCGCCTCGAGCTGGTGGGCCCAGGGCCTGATCGCCCTGCTTCTGGCCCTGTTCGGCCTCGCCATGCTGGACGTCATTCCGGTCCCCGCTCCCCGCCGTCTCACAACCTGGGCAGGTAGTCTGGGCGCGGGCTCCTATCCCGCCGTGTTCCTTCTCGGTGCGACATCCGGACTGGTCGCGGCCCCATGCGGCGCACCGGCCTTCGCCGCCGTTCTGACATGGGTTGGTGCTGGTGGGCCTCTTTTCCGGCTCTGCCCGGTTCCTGCCGCAGGCCGGTCCCTGGATGCAGTGGCTCAAGAAGGCGGCGGGCGTGCTTCTGCTGGTCATGGCAGCCTGGTACGCCTGGCACGCCTGGCTGGCACTTGTCTGATGGCGTTTTCACGGATCGCAGGGAGTGTTTTCATGAAGCATGATCGGATATCCGGACTGGCGTCGGTCGCCCTCTTCCTGGTCGCCGCTCTCCTCCTGCTCTCCGGCCCGCTCGACGCTCAGACGACGCGGATCGGAATCGAGATCGGCGCAACCCCGGCCGGCCTTTCCCTGGACCGACTCGACGGCCCCGGCGGAACCGTGGATCTGTCGGAGTCGATCGGTGCGCGGCCCGTACTTCTGGAGTTCTGGGCCACCTGGTGCGAGAACTGCGAGGCGCTGCACCCGCAGATGCTGAAGGCGCACGAGGAGTTCGGCGACGTGGTGGACTTCTTCGCAGTCGCCGTCGGCGTCAACCAGTCGCCCAGGCGGATCCGGAGGCACCTGGAGGAGATGCCGCTGCCCTTCCCCGTGCTGTGGGATGAGAAGGGGGCAGCTGTCCGCGCATTCCAGGCCCCGAACACCTCCTATATCGTCGTTCTCGATGCGAACGGCCGGGTCACCTACACCGGTACCGGGTCCGATCAGGACATCGAGGCGGCCGTCCGAACCGCGCTTCGCACTTGACCGCTACCTTCGGACTCCCGCACCATGGGGTCGAATCCGAACCCCTGGTGGTGATACCCCGGAAGGACGATCGCGCATGCCCGTGTACACGACGGCCTGCCCGCGTAACTGCTACAGCACCTGCGGCATGCGCGTGCACGTCGAGGATGGCGAGATCCGTCGGATCGAACCGCACACGGGAAACCTGGCTACCCCGGAAGGCGTTTGCCTCAAGGGGCTGAGCTACGTCGAGCGGGTTCGATCGCCCGATCGGATTCTCACGCCGCTCCGCCGCATTTCGCCGGATCGCTTCGCGCCGATCGACTGGTCCGAAGCGCTGGACCTGATCGCATCCCGACTCCTCAGAATCCGGCAGGAATCGGGTCCCCAGAGCATCCTCTACTATGCGGCCAGTGGAACGAAGGGCCTTCTCAACGGAGCCGGCGCAGAGTTCTGGCGGCTGTTCGGTGGCTGCACGACGACCTACGGCGATCTCTGCTGGCCGGCGGGACTCGAGGCGACACGTCTCACGCTTGGAGACAACCGGAACAGCGCGCCCTGGGACATCGCCAACGCTCGCCTGATCGTGCTGTGGGGAAAGAACCCGGCGGAGACCAACATCCATCAGATGCCCTTCGTGCAGCAGGCCCGCGAGGCAGGCGCCAAGGTCGTGGTCATCGATCCGCGACGCACCGAGACCGCGGAGTCCGCCGACCTCTGGATCCGGCCCCGACC
Organism: Gemmatimonadota bacterium; assembly: GCA_037382625.1. Taxonomy (GTDB): domain Bacteria; phylum Gemmatimonadota; class Gemmatimonadetes; order Palauibacterales; family Palauibacteraceae; genus Carthagonibacter. The sequence goes on from JARRPS010000221.1 coordinate 2,766, forward strand.
GGGTACCGATGGGGCCATCGCGCTAGCTGCCGCCCACGAGGTCATCCGGCGGGGCGGCGTGGACGACCGTTTCGTGCGAGAGCGGGTGCTCGGCTACGACGACTTCGCGGCGCGCGTCGCGGAGCTTTCGCCGGCGTGGGCGGCCGAGATCGCAGAGGTCCCGGAGGCGCAGGTCCGCGAGCTTGGCCGGCTGCTCGGCGAGATCCGCCCCGCCACGATCAGTGCCGGTTTCGGGATGCAGCGCTACACGAACAGCGGGCAGACGATGCGAGCGATCCTGGCGTTGCTCGCGATCACCGGCAACTTCGGTCGGCCTGGGGCGGGCTGGGTGTACGCGAACCTGCAGAGCGCCATCTTCGATGAGTTGAAGGACCCGGTCGCCTTCTTCCCTCCCGAGCATCCCGACGGGGTGATGCGCGTTTCGATCTCGACGGCACGGCTGGGGCGCGACATGCTCGCCCAGCGCGAGCCTCCGTTGCGTATGGCCTGGGTGGAGCGTGGAAACCCGATCACACAGAATCCCGAGACGAACCGGGTGCTCGAGGCCTTCCGGGCCCTCGAATTCCGGGTCGTGGTGGATCAGTTCCTGACGGACACGGCGCGCGAAGCCGACCTCGTCCTGCCGGCCAAGTCGATGTTCGAGCAGACCGACGTCATCGGTGCGTACTGGCACCCCTACATTCAGCTGCGACAGAAAGTCATCGAACCACCGGGCGAGGTGAAACCCGAGACGGAGATTTACCGGCTGGTCGCCGAACGGGTGGGGATCCCGGAGGAGGAGATCGCCGATCGGATTCCCGGGCCCTCGGATGCCGAGGTCGAGGCATTTCTGGAGCGCCGGCTCGCCCCGTTCGAGGGCCTGAGCCTGGATCGGCTGCGGGAGGGCCCCGCTCTGCCCCCGGACCATGAGGAGGTGGCCTTCGCCGACCTGCGCTTCCCCACTCCGTCAGGGCGCATCGAGCTCCGGTCCGAGGAGGCGGAGCGGCGATGGGGCATCGATCCGGTTCCCCTCTTCCGGGAACCGGTCGAGTCGACCCGTCGAACGGAGACCCACGAGTCCAAGGCCGCGGGCGGTTCGTATTCCCTCTACCTCATGACCCCCAACACGAAGAACCGGATCCACTCCCAGTTCGGCAATCTCCGCATGATCCGGCGGCTCGATCCGGCTCCCGTCGTGCACGTTCACCCGCTCGATGCGGAGGCACGGGGAATATCTGAGGGAACGCCGGTCCGGGTCTACAACGATCGAGGAGAGCTGCGACTGCCGGCCCGGATCGATCCGGGGCTGAAGGCGGGTTGCGTGAGCGTCACGAACGGCTGGTGGATCTCCGACGGAGGCACGGTCAACTTCTGTTCGGCCGGCCGCGAAACCGACATCGGTCACGGAGCGGCCTTCCACGACAATCTGGTCGAGCTGGAGCCCTCCGCTTGAGGGGCGCCTTCGTCTTCGATCCGAATCGCTGCACGGGCTGCAGCGCCTGCGAGCTGGCCTGCTCGATCGAGAACGAGCTCGGAACCGACCGGAGCTGGCGGACGGTTCTGACCTTCAACGAACGGGGCATTTCCGGCGTCCCGGTCTTTCACCTGTCGCTGGCGTGCAATCACTGCGAGACCGCGGCGTGCATGGAGGCCTGTCCGGCGCTCGCTTACGAGCGGGATCCGGCTTCCGGAGCTGTCCTGATCCGGCAGAACGCGTGCATCGGTTGTCGATACTGCGCCTGGGCCTGTCCTTACGGCGCCCCGCGATTCGAGCCGGACCGGGGTGTCATGGGAAAGTGTACGTTCTGTGCACACCGGCTGATCGAGGGAGAGAAGCCGGCCTGCGCCGCACTCTGCCCGACCGGCGCACTCGACTTCGCGACCCTCCCGGAAACTCGCCTCTCGGCACAGATCGAGGGAATGCCGTCCACGGAGCTGGGCCCTTCGATTCAGATTCTCCCCCTGGAGCGCCGATCGGCGGCCGGGGCGGATCGGGGCGGAGCCGCCAGCGTCGAAGTCGCGGGTCCCACCGCACCCTCGCCGACAGAATCCGCCCCGTACGAGCCGCGGATCGAGTTGGCCGGTGAGTGGTCGCTCGCTGCTTTCACTCTGCTGCTTGCTCTTCTGTTCGGTCTTCTGGCAGCGGCGGCGAGCGGAAGCCGGGAGGTGTCTCCCCTCCTCTTCGGCATCGTCTCCGCGGTCGCGGCGGGACTGAGCCTCGCTCATCTCGGCAGGCCCGCACGGGCCTGGCGGGCCGTCATGGGAATTCGCCGGTCGCCGGTCAGCCGGGAGGTGCTCGGCTTCGGACTGATGGCCGGACTCGGCACGCTCGCGCTCGCGGTATCCGGGGACACCCTGTCGACCCTCGCGGGCGGGCTGGGACTCGCCGCCGGCCTGCTGGCCCTGGTGTCGGCCGACCGCGTGTATCGGCCCGTCTTCCACGGCGGACGTCCGGTCCTTCACAGCGGAGGCGTGCTGCTGACGGGTATCTACCTGGCGGCTCTCCTGGCAGGTGCCG
>JARRPS010000222.1:0-4106 GCA_037382625.1 Gemmatimonadota bacterium
GAGGCGAAGCCTCAGCACCTTCCAAACGGTAAGCGCCTGAGCTGCGGGCGCCGGAGGCGACAACCAGCTTCAGCGGCGTGTCGGCTGGTGCGCATCAGGTTCCGTTCGCAGGCCGGCAGAGCGACCACCCGGCAGCTCGATTTGCCTGGCCAGCGAGACTTCTCGGCTCAGAAGATGGCTATAGGATTAACGGCTGATCCGGTCGCGCCGCGCACGTCAAGCGGCGCTATGACAAGGAGGAATGTCCATCGGCTCTGTGCCGCTGCCTCGCTTGCAAGTCGTTCGAGGTCAAGATTCTCGATCAGCGGCATGCCCATTCCTACCAGCGCCAGTACGTGCAGCGGCGAGTTGATGCCTGCGACCGCTGTGGGCGCGGTGTCGGTGCCGCCCTCATCGCCCAGGGCGGCCACGCCGCGCGCATGGAGCCACGAGGCGGCGCTAGGGTGAATCCCCGCCGATCCGGCGACGTTCGCCGCGCTTGCCGCCTCCGACCAGCGGCCGCTGCGAACGAGTAAGATGTCACCCGGGCGCACGCGCAAACCGGTACGCTCTTCCCACGCCTCGAAATCATCCGCGGTGATCGCACCTCCCGGAGCAACGTACGGCACGCCCTTTAGTGCCGGCAGGTCGATCAACACCCCTCGCGAGAAGATGCCGTCACGCATTGCCGCTACGGAATTGCGCGTCTGGCCGACCGGTGGCGCATGTGCGGACGCTGCATTGTTGTAGCCACGGCCGTGATACGCCAGGTGCGTCAGCGCGTCAATATGCGTGTAACTCCAGCCGTGATAAAACAGGGACGTTCGTTCGGCGGCCCAGACAACCGAGCCGTCGCTGGGACCGAGGATACTATCGGACAAGACCGTCAAGTCCACGGTGATGGGGCCAAAGCCCCCTTCCGGTTCGCCGTGAACCATCTCGCGCGCGAGTGACACCGTGATGCCGGTCTGCACCTCCGAAGATGCCGCGCGCCGCACCTCGGGCGTGATGAGATTCAGGGTGCCGCGCTCGTCCTCATCGCCCCAGCGTCCGGCATTGTCGACGCTTGTAAACAGCGCATCGAACTCCGCACGCGGCATCGGCCGGACGTCCTGCGCGGAGGCAGTGTGAGGGTAGACCACCGCTGCAAGCACGACGATCGTCATCGGTCGAGGGGGCTGCATCGAAAAAGCTCCTGTGAAAGTGGTAGCGCCACCCCGGTGTCTCGTAGCTTGGCACCTTACCCATACGGGGCGGTCTCCGCGTACTTCCATCCAACTAACGGGTTCGCGCTTCTACTGCGCGGCCACGATGGCCGACGCGTCCAGCTCCTCAGATCTACTCCGCATCAGCTGCTGGCGCTCGTCAGGCTGCGACTGGGTGCAGGGGCCAAGCCGCCGTCGGAGACGCTTTGAGTTCGGGCACGATCGTGGTGACTCATGCACGAATCTTCTTCAGTCCGTGATCTCTCCAGCCGGGAAGATTCCGACTTCGTCTGCAGCGTACTCGAGCGGGTGTTCCCGATCGTTCAACACCGTGGCCTGGTAGTACGCGAGAGACGTTGCGTTGAGGTGCGAGGCGAGATCCCCACCCTCCGGGGAGGCGAGCCAGAGGTTCCGGGGGTTCCGGAGAACGCCCATGGTATAGTACGCGAGAATCTCGCCCACAATTTCCTTCCGGGTCTCATTCCCCGCGCGGACCGCCAACTCGTAGTGGTAGTACGTCTCCTCGAACTGAACGAGTTGCATCGCAGCGAGGGTCTTCTCTTTCTCGAGCAAGGCGATCCGCTCAGCCGCGGACAGATCCGACACAGCCAGACGGATTCGATCCCGCACCTGCACGTAGGTGTCCGGCAACTCAAGGACGTGCGACAGGTTCCAGTGGTCCAACTTGTGCCTGAGAGTCTCCTGCACCTTCGCATAGAGCGTCTGCACGAGGTCGGCGGTTCGTTCATCCTCGTGCTGGCTGGCCAGCTGCGCTGTCTGCTCCGATCCGTGTCGCACCTGGCGCGCCAGATATACGAGTGTAATGACGACTACCGCGGCGCCGATGAGCTCACCTGAGGCCCCGATCGCTTCCCAGTTCAAGGGTTCGTTCTACCTCTCTAGTGGTTGGTGACGCAGCGTAACGGGATCGCGCTTCCGCTGCGCGGCCGCGACGGGCGTCGCGTCCAGTGCCCACAAGTCCAGCCCGCGTTCGCTGCCAGCGCTTGTCGGGCAATGTTCACGCTAGCCCTCACTCTTTGACGCGCACAAGGAGTCGATGAACGGAACCGGATCTTTCGATCCAAAGGGAGTCGCCCTGCACCTGGAAGCGCCGCGGCTGCTCCGTGCCGATGTAGCTGAGGGTGGTACCACCGGTGGGGAGGCGGACGACGGTCGAGTCATCTTCGATGCGGTACGATCCGAAGTAGCCGACATAGCACCGCGGGGCAACGAGGAGTCCCCACACTCCGAGATCTTCAGGTGAATCGTCCGTGCAACCGGTCACCTCCGCGCCGTCCTCGTGCATGAGGTGAATTGAGAGCAGACCGGATGGATCGTATATGAAATAGCCCCTCGGCTGGGCACCGAACTCTTCCTGTAAGGTGCCGAGGCTATCTCGATCTCGTCACTCCAAGAGTTCCCAACTTCCCACAAGCGGGTGCGGCTCCGCTTCTGCGGTCGGCTCGGGCGCACCGCACCGTGCAAACAACACCGAGACAGCGGAGAGAAGGATTGAGCGCATCGTGTCCTTTGGGCGGCAGGCGTATCGGAGTCCCGTGTGCTGCCTAACGGCGAGCGCGTGAGCTGCGCGCCTGCAGGTTCTGTTTCCTCGCCGCTATGCTCACCGCGTCAGCTCCAAACGCATGTTAGGTAGACCACTTGAGTCGGCCGCGTAGCGTTGTTGCCATGTATAACGTGATGCATTATTGTATGCCATGATCCGGTCCTTCGGGAGCGACGGGACGCAGGACATCTTCGATGACCGCAACTCGAAGGCGGCGCGCAAGACCTGTCCAAGGGCGCTCTGGCCCGTGGTTCGGAGGAAGCTCGACCAGCTGAACCAGGCCGAGGTACTCGAGGACCTGCGGGCACCACCGCGGAATCGGCTGGAGAAGCTTCGGGGAGATCGGCGGGGTCAGCATAGCATCCGGATCAACGAGCAGTACCGGGTCTGCTTCCGCTGGACGGAGCGGGGACCCGAAGACGTGGAGATTGTCGATTATCACTGATGCCAGAGAGCAACGTGCCATGACGCGCCTGCCAGCGAACCGGCCGCCCACACATCCGGGTGAGATGCTGCGGGAGGAATTTCTCGTCCCGCTGGAGATGACGCAGACGGAGCTCGCCCAGCGGATCGGCGTCTCCTATCCGCGGGTGAACGAGATCGTAAACGCGAAGCGGGGAATCACGCCGGACACGGCCCTGCGGCTGTCGCGTCTGTTCGGGACGACGCCGGAGTTCTGGCTCAACGGGCAGCGGAACTGGGACCTCTGGCACGCGCTTCGGAGCCCCGAGGCGGAGGATATCGAGAAGATCGATCCCGTGGCCGTCTAGTCGCCTTTCCACCAGGACATCTCTCCTTCGTTCGACCTGACGGTCGCGATTCTGCTGCGGATCAAGATGATCGTGGAGCGCCGCAGGCGCGATCCTGTCCGCTCGGCCCGGCAGCAGCAATCGCTTGTTAGACAGTGGTTCTCTTCAGCACCCTCAACTCAGCAGGTCAAGCAGTGCGGTCGTAGCCTCTTCTATCTGGCCCAAGTACCAGATTCGGATCTCGTAGCCATTGCGGAGACTGCTCAAAGCAGCGCGCCCCTCAGGATCACTGACGATCGCCAAATACAGACGGACGGCACGAGGCGAGCCGGGGGAGACATCCGGGGTCAAACCCACCTCTCCTCGGATATCGAGTCGCGTCTGCGCTTCCATATGGGCCTGGACTCCGCGCCGAAACTCCTCCAGGTCCGCTTGTAGCTGACTCACGTAGCCGAGGATTCCTGAACGTACGCGGGCATCCCGGATGAGTGCGAAGTCATCTGTCTGCGCGAGGGCTGTGATAGTGCCGGCCCGTAGTCGCGGATCGGAGTACCACCACGATCCATCGCGGCGCTCAAGCCACGCACCCACCGAGTCGGCACTCGGGGG
>JARRPS010000223.1:0-4103 GCA_037382625.1 Gemmatimonadota bacterium
ACCCAGCGCCGCTCCCATGAAAGGAGCCGTGCAGGGGGTGGCCACCACGGTGGCGAGAACGCCGGAGAGAAAGGAGCGCCCGAGCCCCGAGGAACCCGATCTGGCCGAGGCGGGATCGAGACCTCCCAAGCGCGTGAGGGAGAGACCGATTTCGAACGCGCCCAGCAGCGCCAGTCCGAGGAGGAAGAACAGCACCGCCATCGAGCCGACGAAGAGCGGGGACTGCAGCTGGAATCCCCAGCCGACGCCCTCGCCGGCCGCTCGCAGGCTGAGCAGCAGGGCGCCAAGCCCCCAGAAGGAGACCAGGACGCCGGCGGCGAAGGCGGCTCCCTGTCGCGCGCCGGCGCCCGATTCTGCGTCCGCGTGTTCTGCGAAACCGAGCACCTTCAGCGAAAGCACCGGAAAGACGCAGGGCATCAGGTTCAGAAGCAACCCGCCGAGGAAGGCGAAGAGGAGCGAGAGTCCGAGACCGGACCTGCCGTCACCGGACGACGGAGCCCCCTCATCTACTATCTGCGCGGGTGCCGGGTCGTCGGATGATCCCGCGATGATGACCGGCGCGGCGATCTCGACGGCAAGGCCTGCCTGCCCCGCCGACGCACCTCGCGTGGCGAGGACGCCGCGGAGCGTGTCGGGCGTTCCGCGGGCGAACCCCGAGCGGACGAGGCGGATGACCAGCGTCTCTCCATCCCAGTCGGGGCGCTGCTCAGCGGCGTGGTCGATTACGTCTCCATCGCTCGCGAAGAACCAGAGGGATTCCGTGTCCGCTTCCAACCTCGGCCCGAACTCGTCCGGCGGATCGATCCGGAGTCCGAAGAACCTCTCGTTCGCCCGCGCAAAACTCGCCCATTCCGAACCCGACGCAGGCAGCCGCCCTCTGGCGGTCTCGAACAGACGAACGTTGAGCGGATCCAACCGGGGAGAAGCGTCGCGTACGGGCAGCGCCAGTTCCAGTTTGGCCTCGGCCGGGAAGCAATCCTCGATGCATACGAGCCAGTCGGCCCTGCCCTCGAGGAACACCGTATCACCTGGTGCGAGTCCCGTTGGAGGGGTGATCTCGATGAGCAGCAGCACCTCGTCGAAGTAGCCGTAACTCATGAGCGGTGGGAACGGGATCGTCTCGGGCACCGGCCATTGGATCTCTGCCGCCCGGTAGCCGTCCGGCAGCCGCCACGTGATCGAGGTGGCCTCGCCCGAGTCCCCGGGGTTCCGCCAGTAACTGTGCCAACCGGGCTCCAGACTGAGGTGCAGGCCGACTGTGAAGGGCTCGCCAGGACGGATCGACTCCGTCTCGGACAGCAGAAGCGCCTCGCTGTGCGGCGAGGGGTCATCGAGGCTCGACTCCTGTGCGAGCGACCGGCTCTGACCGAACAGGCAGAAGATCAGGAGGAAAGTCGGGAATCGCATCCGCAGAGGATGAAGCCGCACCGGCCTGTCCGCCAGTTCAATCGCGGCGGGACACACGAAACGAGGACCCGATCGCTCTCACGGTCAGGCCCTCACCGCGCTTTCGAAGGTATGTCCCGACTGCTCCGACGCGCCTTCAATCTGCGCTCGACTCCCCGTCGGCTGACCGCTTTCGCTGCGAGCGATCGGACAAGGGGGAAGCTATCCTGAAACAGGTGTTCGCGGAAGCTGGCTGACATCATTATACATTCTATAAATATATTATTTACAAATATTTGATAATTTTTGTCTCAAGTTGTTTATAGATCCCTGTAAGGCCTTCGATCGGGCGCTCGAGCCGCCCCGTCCTGCCCGTCCGAGTGCACCGGAGAGGATACCGCAGTTTGACATCCATGCGGAGGATCGCGTGCGACGCGACCGTCGACCTGCCGGGCCCTGCTCTCCCCGGCGAGCGGTCCGCGCCGCGGGTCTCCTCTGCCTACCCTGGCCGGCCTTCGCGGGCGGTGCCGAAGACGGAACGCTGGCGCACCCAGGTCTCTCCCACGCCGGCGCTCAGGAAAGACCCGGCGAGGCCGCGGCCGCCTTGCGGGCCGCTTGCGTCTCCGGCGACGCGCTCCTGCTCGAGGGCCTCTGGCGAGACCTGCGCGGGCTGGCGACGCGGACGGAGATCGAGGAGTGGGATTCCCGACCGACGATCACCCGTTGTGCATTCCTCGTCGACCTCGTCGCTCAGCGTGCTTTTCGCCCCGGGATCCCGGTGGAAGAACGACTCGAGCAGCACTACGAGCGGCTGGCTCGGGTGCGCAGCGACTGGGGCTTGAGTTCGCCTCGCGCGCAGACTGGCGCCGCAGAGCTGTACGGCCGGCACCCCGACCTCGAGTTCGACGATCGGGGGCTCGTGTATCTCCGTATGGGAGAACCGGACGAGATCGCCTTCGCTTATGCGGGGGTGGAAGGGGACATGGGAAACCGGGTGGAGGGCTGGCGCTACGATGATCGCGGAGGACCGCGGGTCTTCTTCTTCCACCCCTCACCCGAGTCGGAGTCGGACTGCGCGACTATCGCCTGCTCGATGCGCTCTGGAGGGCCATGGGGCACGGGAACGCGGCCGAGCCGATCGACTTCTTCGGTCGGATTTCCACGGCCCCGCTGTGCAATCTGTATCTCTCCTTCCAGGGGCTCGACGCGGCCTATGCTTCGAGGTCCTATCGCACGCAGACGACCATCCGGGGTCGGGTTGCTGAACGAACTGCCGGACGAGCGGAAGGCCAAGCTCGCCAATGTGGCATTCGTCGTGGACGCGATTCCCGATGCGCCCTTTCTCGATCCTTCGGTGCGGTTCAGCTGGGAAAGACTCCGCTTTTTCAACCCGGCCTCGGGAGAGGCCGTGGCCTAGCTGCTCGCCGCGGCCGAGGGCCGGGAATTCCGAGCGGGGCCGCGGCGGAAACTGGACGCGGGCGAGCGTGACGGCGCTGTCGCAATCGAATCTGCCGGAAATCAGCGACCTCGAGGTCGCTGCGGATTCGGGCGGCTCATGGACCCGGGACGGCGTGACCTTCCTGCCGATCACCCCATCCGACCCGGCGTACCGCGCCTCGTTCGAGTCCGCGATGCCAGGCACGAGCGGGATCTCCCCGCACCATATCCGGCCAGACCTGTCCGAAACCGCCGCGGGGGCCTACGTGCTCGGGGTGCGGGTGACCGACGGCATCATGTGGGGCGTCGGCCCCGTCCTCGAGATCCCGACGGGTGGTGAAAAGCGAGGCTCGGAGAAGTGAAGCGCGGGACCGTCCGCTGTCGTGCTGTCGCAGAACGGCCCGTGGACGATCGGGCTCCTGGCCAACAACGTCTGGTCTTTCGCGGGCGATGACGAGGCCGACGATGTGAACCGGGGCCTGCTCCAGTACTTCACAACCTACCAGCTCGGCGATGGGTGGTACGTGAACAGCGCCCCGATCAACACGGTGGACTGGAAGGCCGAAGACGACAAGTGGAAGGTCCCGTTGGGTGGTGGCGGTGGGAAAGTACTGTCGCTGGGCAAGATCCCCACGAACATACAGGTCGGAGCCTACTGGTACGCGGTCAAACCGGACTTCGGCCCGGACTGGCAGCTGAGATTGCAGGTCCAGCTGCTGTTCCCGACCTGACGGTTCAACCGTTTCGACGAAGCTCGCGTCCTACGTCACCCGTTGCTCCCGGAGCCGCTCAGCTCGCGGGAGGCGCTCGCTGGAGCTCCGCCTCCTCCATCTTCGCGTGCTCGAGCATCTCCCGGAACCGGGGCTCATCACGCCGGCCGTCCCACAGCTGATCCCACAGGGCCGTGGGCATATTGCCGTTGTACTGGGGCCGGTCGAGAAACCGCTCGTACGCCTTCTCCCGTGCCAGGACGGTATCGCCCATGATGAGATACGGGTTCCAGAACCCCCCCGCGAAGCGGCTGCAGCAGGCTTCGAACGCCGCGACGTCCCGATTCCTGTACGCTTCCATCATCTCGTCCAGGAACCGGTACGCGTCCGCCCGCTCCTCGGGATCGAGGTCGGGTTCGATGAACCTCGGAATGGACTCCTCGCGTAACACCGACTCCGCGCGATCGAGGTCGCCGCGTCTCAGGTAGATGCGGGTGATGTTGTTGTAGATGGCGGGGAAGTTGCCTCCGTGTGCAACGGCCAGCTCCAGCTGCAGCAGCCCCTCCTCCG